>JAJYTX010000273.1 GCA_021792815.1 Pseudomonadota bacterium | reverse complement strand
GATGACCACGATGGCATCGTCGACCACGAAGCCCGTGGCCACGGTGAGCGCCATCATCGAGAAGTTGTTCAGGCTGAAGCCGAGCAGATAGATCACCGCCAGCGTCCCGACGAGCGCCAGCGGCACCGCCACCGCCGGCACCAGCGCGGCGCGCGGGTTGCGCAGCATCACCAGCACGACGGTCACGACCAGCAGCACGGCGAGCAGCAGTGTGATCTCCACGTCGTGCAGCGACGTGGAGATCGGGGCCGTCTGGTCATGCGTCACCACCAGGTTGATGCCGCGCGGGATGCTGGCGCGGATCTGCGGCAGCAGCGCCTTGATGCGATCGACCGTGGCGATCACGTTGGCATCGGGCTGCTTGCGGATGATGAGCGCCACCGCGCGGTGGCCGTCGAGGAGCCCGAGCGTGTGGACGTTCTCCACCCCGTTGGTGATGGTGGCCACATCGCCGAGGCGCACCGCGGCGCCGTTGCGGTAGGCGATGACGAGCTGGCGGTACGCCGAGACCGTGGTGGCCGTATCGTTGACGTAGATCTGGTAGCGCCGCGCGCCGAAGGACAGCGCCCCCTTGGGGCTGTTGGCGTTGCTCGCGGCGATCGCCGCCCGCACGTCCTCGAGGCCGATGCCGTATTGGAACAGCTGCTGCGGCTCGAGGTCGATGCGGATCGCCGGCAGCGAGCTGCCGCCGAGGTCGACCTCGCCCACACCCGGGACCTGCAGCAGCTTCTGATCGATGACGGTCGAGGCGGCGTTGTACACCTGCCCGATGGGCAGCGTGCTCGAGGTGAGCGCCAGGATCAGGATCGGGGCTTCCGAGGGGTTGTAGGCGAAGTACTGCGGGTTGCTGCGCAGCGAGGCCGGCATGTCCTGGCGGGCGGCCTGGATCGCCGCCTCCACGTCGCTCTCGGCGCCGTGGATGTCGCGGCTCAGGCTGAAGATCAGCACGATCTGCGAGCGCCCCTCGGTGCTCTGCGAGGTCATCTGCTCGACCCCGGCGATCGCGCTCAGGCGCCGCTCGAGCGGCGTCGTGACGCTGGTGGCGACCGTCTCGGGACTCGCCCCCGGCAGCTGCGCCAGGACCACGATGGCCGGAAAGTCCACCTGCGGCATCGCCGAGACCGGCAGCAGGAAGTACGCGATCAGGCCCGCGAGGGCGAGCCCGCAGGACAGCAGCGTGGTCGCGACCGGCCGGGTGATGAACGGGCGGGAGATGTTCATCCCGGCGGCTCGATGGACAGCGGTCCGGAGGGTCGCAGCGCCACCCCGGCCCAGGCCTTCGCGCGGCGCGCCAGCCGGTCGAAGAACAGGTACACCACCGGGGTGGTGAACAGCGTCAGCAGCTGGCTCAGCAGCAATCCGCCGGCGATCGACAGGCCGAGCGGGCGCCTGAGCTCCGAGCCGGTGCCGGTGCCGAGGATCAGCGGCAGCGCCGCAAACAGCGCCGCCACCGTGGTCATCAGAATCGGCCGGAAGCGCAGCAGCGCCGCCTCGTAGATCGCCTCGCGCGGCCGCTTGCCTTCCAGGCGCTCGGCGTTGAGCGCGAAGTCGATCATCATGATGGCGTTTTTCTTGACGATGCCGATCAGCAGCACGATGCCGATGATGGAGATGATGTTCAGGCTCTCCCCGGCCATCATCAGCGCGAGCAGCGCCCCGATGCCCGCCGAGGGCAGCGTCGAGAGAATGGTGAGCGGGTGGATGTAGCTCTCGTAGAGCACCCCGAGCACGATGTACACCGTGGCGATCGCCGCGAGCAGCAGCAGCACCTCGCTCGTGAGCGAGGACTCGAAGGCGAGCGCCTCGCCCTCGAACGTGGTGTTGAGGCTCACCGGCAGGTCGATCTGCCGCTCGATGCGCCGGATGGCGCTCACCGCCGCCCCGAGCGAGGTCCCCGGCGCGGTGTCGAAGGAGAACATCGCCGCGGGGAACTGCCCGAGGTGATCGAGCATCAGCGGCGCGTTGCGCACCGTGATGCGCGCGATGGACCCGAGCGGCACCTCGCCCCCGCCGCCGGAGGGAATGTAGAACGTGTTGAGGGCGCGCACCGTGTCCGAGAGCGTCGGATCGGCCGTGAGAATCACCCGATAGTCGTTCGACTGGGTGTAGATGGTCGAGATGATGCGCTGTCCGAAGGCGTCATAGAGCGCATTGTCGATCGTGGCGTCGGTGATGCCGAAGCGCGCCGCGGTGCCGTGATCGACCTCGATCTGGATGGTGCGGCCCTCTTCGGTGAAGCTCGTCGAGACGTGCGCCAGCTCCGGGGAGCGCCGCAGCGCCGCGAGCAGCTTCGGCACCCAGGGTGTGAGCAGCGCGCGGGTCGCCGCCCCGAGAATGAACTGGTAACGCGCCCGGCCGCTGATCGAGCTGAGGGTCAGGTCCTGCACCGGCTGCAGCGAGAGGTGAATGCCCGGCACGGTGCGCGCCGCCGCGAGCAGCTGCTGCATGACCGCGGTGATGCCGGCCGAGCGCTCGTCCTTCGGCGTCAGGTTGATCAGCATCTGCCCTGCGTTGACCGTCATGTTGTTGCTGCCCACCCCGATGAACGAGGTGAGGCTCACGACGTTGGGATTGCGCCGCAGCGCGGCGGCGAGCGCCTGCTGGCGCGCGGCCATGGCCTGGAAGGAGATCGAGGGCGGCCCGGTCGTCGTGCCCTGCAGCAGCGCCGTGTCCTGCAGCGGGAAGAATCCCTTCGGGACCACGACGTACAGCACGACGGTGAGCACCAGCGTGCCGGCGGCGACCCACAGCAGCAGCCGCTCGCGCTCGAGCGACCAGCGGAGCCCGCGCCCATAGGCGCCGATCAGCCGGTTGAACCACTCCTCGGCACGCTGCGCCCACCGGCCCTGGCGGCGCAGCGTCTCGGCGTGCGGGCGCAGCATCCTCGCGCAGAGCATCGGCACCAGGGTGAGCGAGACCACCGCGGAGATCAGGATCGAGATCGCGAGCGTGATGGCGAACTCGCGGAACAGCCGCCCCACCACCTCGCGCATGAACAGCAGCGGAATCAGCACCGCGATCAGCGAGATGGTGAGCGAGACGATGGTGAAGGCGATCTCCCCGGACCCCTCGATCGCCGCCTCGAGCGGCCCCTTGCCCTGCTCGATGTGCCGCGAGACGTTCTCGATCATGACGATGGCGTCATCGACCACGAACCCCGAGGCGATGGTGAGCGCCATCAGCGACAGGTTGTCGAGGCTGAAGCCGGCGAGATACATCAGCGCGAAGGTGCCGATCAGCGACACCGGCACCGAGAGGCTCGGGATGAGCGTGGCCGGCACGTTTCTCAGGAACAGGAACATCACCATCACCACCAGGGCCACGGCGAGGGCGAGCTCGAACTGCACGTCATCGACCGAGGCGCGGATGGTGAGCGTGCGGTCGGTCACCACCTTGAGGGTGACGTCCGGCGGCAGCGAGGCGCGCAGCTGCGGCAGCAGCGCGCGGATGCGGTTCACCGTCTGGATGACGTTGGCGCCCGGCTGGCGCTGGATGTTGATCAGCACCGCCGGGGTGGCGTTCTCCCAGCTCGCGAGCTGGTTGTTCTCCGAGCCCATCACCACCCGGGCGACGTTCTTCAGGTACACCGGGGTGCCGTTGCGGTAGGCGACCACCAGGTGGGCGTACTCGGCCGCGCTCGTGATCTGATCGTTGGCGTCGATGGTGTAGGCGTGGGCCGTGCCGTCGAAGCTGCCCTTGGGCGCATCGGAGTTGGAGTTGGCGATGGTGGTGCGCAGGTCATCGAGGTTCAGCCCGTAGGCGGCGAGCTGATCGAGGTTGGCCTCGATGCGCACCGCCCGCTTCGGCGCGCCGTTGAGGCTCACCAGTCCCACGCCCGAGACCTGCGAGATGCGCTCGGCGATGCGCGTGTCGGCGAGGTTCTGCACCTCGGTGATGGGCATGGCGCGCGAGGTGAGCGCCAGGGTGAGAATGGGCGCGTCGGCCGGATTGACCTTGGCGTAGATCGGCGGGGCCGGCAGGCTCTGGGGCAGCAGCATCTGCGCGGCGTTGATCGCGGCCTGCACCTCCGCCTCGGCCACATCGAGGCTCAGGCTGAGATCGAACTGCAGCGTGATCTGCGAGGCGCCGGCCGAGGTCTTCGACGACATCTGGTCCAGGCCGGACATCTGCCCGAAATCCCGCTCGAGCGGCCCGGTGACCGTCGCGCTCATCACCTCCGGGCTCGCCCCCGGCAGGAACGTCGAGACCACGATGGTCGGATAGTCGACCTCCGGCAGCGTCGACACCGGCAGCAGCAGATAGCCGATCATCCCGAGGATGACGATCGCGACCATCAGCAGCGAGGTGGCGACCGGCCTCAGGATATAAGGCCGGGACGGGTTCATGTGCGGGCGCCCCGAGGCGCGCAGCCGAAGCGCCGTTCGGCGCGGGTGAGGGCCTGCGATTTCCGGACGCTCGCCGTGCGCCGCGCCTCGGCGAGGCGTGCGCAGCGCGCCGGGCTCGCCTGCGCCGTGCCCGCGCGGGCAGCCGGCGCCTTGCCGGCCGGGATGCGTACCCGGGCCCCGTTGCGCAGCTCATCCGCCCCGTCGGTCACCACCGTCTCGCCCGGGCTCAGCCCCTTCAGGATCGCGATGTCCTCGCCGACGGTCGGTCCGGTGAGCACGTCACGCAGACTCACCGTGTCGTCGGCGGTGACGACATACACGTACTCGCTCGACGGCCCGTTCTGCACCGCCGCGCCAGGCACCACCACCTGGTGCTTCAGCGTGCGCACCACCAGCCTGACGTTGACGAACTCGTTGGGAAAGAGCTCCGAGCCATTGTTGCGAAACAGCGCCCGCATCTCGAGCGTGCCGGTGCTGGTGTCGATCTGATTGCCGATGCTCTCGAGCGTGCCGCGGGCGATCAGGTGGCGCATGTCGCGGCTGTAGGCCTCGACGGCGAGCCGCTGCCCGGCGTGCATCGGCCGGAAGATCTCCGCCAG
>JAJYTX010000272.1 GCA_021792815.1 Pseudomonadota bacterium | reverse complement strand
GGGTCCCGCAGCACCACCAGGTGATCCGCGGCGATACGACCGTCGCTCGAGAACGCGGAAATGACATCGACCGCGTGGCTCATCAACGCGCGGTACATGAACGTAGGCTCATACTGACGCAGCGCACGAAAATGCAATCCGTAGCGCTTCTGCAGCAGCCGCCACTCCGGACGCGCGAAAAACTCCATGTCACCGCCCATCGTCAGTCCGGGAGCGAGCCGCGCCAGGTCCGCGATGCTATGGATGCCGAGCCTCGCGGCTTCCCGGCGCCGCATCGCGAGCGCATAGGCGTTCTCGAAGCCTAGCGGCCCGAGCAGCACGACCCCATAGCGGCGACGCAGCTGCACGCGCAGATCCCGCAGCATCTGCCGGCGCGAAGGCCTGTCGGTACGATGCAGGATGGTGGTCCAGAGCGTGCCCGTGTAATCGACGTAGGTATCGATCTCGTTGGCCGCAAGCGCCCGGAAGGCGAACACCGAGCCGAGATCAGTGCGCTCTCTGGCGGCATGGCCGTCGGCGCGGATCCGCCCGGCGATCAGCGAGGCGAGGATGTACTGTTCGGAAAAATCCTTGGCGCCGACGACATAACCGCCGTGGCCGCCGGAGCGCAGCGGAATGGCGCCGGCCGCCGCCACGCCGAGCAGCAGCAGGCTCACCCCGATCCAGGCGAGCCTCGGCCGCCGGCGGCGCAGACCGAGTTCGATCAGGGCGAGCAGCTGGTCGGTGAGCAGCGCCAGCGCCACGGCCGCCCCGCAGCCGAACAGCACCCAGACCCAGTCCTCCACCTGCAGGCCGGTGAAGATGTAGTTGCCGAGACTGGTCTGCCCGACGGGCGTCGCCAGCGTCGCCGTGCCGATCACCCACACCGCCGAGGTGCGCAGGCCCGCCATGAGCATCGGCGCGGCGAGCGGCAGCTCCACCCGCAGCAGCCGCTGGCGATCGGTCATGCCGACGCCGCTGGCGGCCTGGAGGATTGCCGGATCGAGATTGAGGATGGCGGTGATGCCGTTGCGCAGGATGGGCAGGATGGAATAAAGCGTCAGCGCGAGCAGCGAGGGCACGAAGCCGAGCGCCGAGATGCGCACTCCGAACGCCTGCCTGCACAGCGACGACAGGCCGAGCAGCAGCGGGTAGAACAGCGCGAGGAGCGCGATGCTCGGCACCGTCTGGATGAGGCTCGCCACCGCCAGCACCGGCCAGCGAACGCGCGCGCTGCGCCGGGCGGCGAACAGCAGCGGCAGGCTGATGGCGAGCCCGAGGGCGAGCGACGCGGCGCTGAGCAGCACGTGCTGACTGAGATAGTCCGGCAGTACGTTCAGCGCCGAGCTCAGGCGCTCATTCACGCGCCCGGTCCTCGAGCAGCGTCCTGACCCGCTCCGCCTGGCGGCGCGGCATGTCCATCAACGTGCGCACATCGGGGTCGGGATGCCCGGCGAGCAGCTCGCGCGGCTCGCCGTCCGCGACGATCGCCCCGGCCCGCATCACCACGATGCGGTCTGCGAGCAGCACCGCCTCCAGGATGTCGTGGGTGACCATCAGGGTCGTCAGAAGCATGCTCTCATGCAGGCGCCGGTATTCCGTGCCCAACGCATCGCGCGTGACCGGATCGAGCGCCCCGAACGGCTCGTCCATCAGCATGATGTGCGGGCGTGCCGCCAGGGCCCTGGCGATGCCGATCCGCTGGCGCTGGCCACCGGAGAGCTCGTCGGGCCGGCGCTTCAGGTAGGCGCGCGGCAGCGCCACCAGGTCGATCAGCTCCTCGACCCGGGCCCGGATCTGCGGCTCCGGCCAGCCGACCAGCCTCGGGGTGATGCCGATGTTCTCGGCGATGCTCATGTGCGGGAACAGTCCGATTCCCTGGAACACGTAACCGATGCGCCTGCGCAGCGCATGCGGCACGACCGCGCGCACCGGCTCGGCGTCAATGAGGACAGCGCCCTCATCCGGCTCGAGCAGCCGGTTGATGGTCTTCAGCAGCGTGGTTTTTCCCGAGCCCGAATCGCCGACAATGGCCACGAAAGACCGCGCCGGCACCCGCAGGCTGACACGGCGCACGGCAAAGCTCGCGCCCCCATCGAACGTCTTCGAGACGTTCTCCAGGGCTATCATGCGTCACACGGCGCCGCCGGTCAGGACGGCGCGCGCACCACCTGAGCGCGCTCGCCGCGCCCGACACGCACATAGCGTGTGCCAACCGTCCGATCCCGGCCGCTGACCACCGTCACGATCCGCCCGAGCGGCGCGGCCAGCACGTCCTCCTTCGGCCTGGAAACGAACAGCTCCGCCTGGAAGCGGCCCTCGGACTCCAGGCCAGCGGTGTCGATGCCGAGCGTCTCGAGCGTGGCGAGACAATTGTTGAATTCCTCCAGGTCGCTGAACCGCCGTTGCACGAATGTCGCCCCGGCGAGCCGCTCGGTGACCAGCCCGTGCCGGGCGAGCTCCGCCGAAATGGCCTCGTAGGGGAACATGCGCAACACGAACGATATGACCCAGGGCGGACGCTGCATCGCGCCGAGGACGCCGCGGAAGGTCCGCTCCGTCACGTAGCCGACACAACCGGTGGACAGGATGACATCGGCGCGCTGCAGGCGCTGCGCATCGCGCGGCGTCGGCGCACCGGATTCCAGGTTCGCGACCACCCCCTCCTCGAGCAGCCCGACCGCGACGGCGTAGCGCACCGCCGGGGCCGAGACATCGAGTCCGATGAAGCGCGCCACGCCGGTCTCCGGCCAGCTGCCGTAGTAGCTGCGATCGAGACGCGCCAGGTCATCGGAGCTGAGCGCCGCCATGTCGGCGTTGGCGTAACGCCGGCGCAGCCTGCGGAAACTGAGCGGATAGCGGTGCACGGCCGCGTTGATGCCGTACGAGCAGCCCACGTCGAGCACGGTGGGCGCGGTGTCATAACGCACTTTGCGGGCCTGCAGCAGCTGGCGGATGACCGGCGCGGCCACATCCGGGATGACGTAATCGAGCGAGCCGAGGACGGAAAAGTAGCCGCGCGGATCATCCCGGCCGTAGATGTCGTCGAAGTTCGCCTTCGACGCGTTGAGGCTGGCGAATGGCTGCATGGAGACCTCCATTGCGATCAGTGGGCGCCAGCGCGCTGATCGCTCGCGGGACAGGGGTGCAGCCGTTCCGGTTGGCCGCAAGTGCGCCGACAAGAATAGGTTTTCCGACGCCGCAATGCAACCCTGTTCGCGCCACGCGCGGAGTCAACAGACTGAGGACCGGCGGCGCCGGCAGCGTCCAGGCGCGGCCGCGTATGACAACACAACGCGCGCCACGACGGCATTGGACGCGGCGGACGAGCCGGGAGCCGCGGCATCCGGCCGGCTTCGGCCGATCGCACCGGGCGAGTCGCTGCGCTATCCTCTCGTTGTGACACACGCAATGCCGCACCTGCGCTCTCTGCTGCCCGCTTTGCACAACACGCCGCTCGCATGGCTGCAGGGAGTCGGCGCCTGCGTGCTGCTGTTCGCGGCCGCGGCGCTGGCGCGGCGCCTCGCGCGCCGTTATGACCAGCGCCTGCAGGCGGTCGGGCGCGCCGACCTGGTCGCCCTGGTGTTCGAGGTGGCGGGGCGCACCACGACGTTCTTCCTGCTCGCGATCGCGATGTTCGCCGGCCTGCAGTTCCTGCGGCCGCCGGCGCACGCGCACGAGGCGATCGACGATGCCATCACCGTGGTGATCTTCTGGCAGGTGGGCGTATGGGCGAGCGCCGCGGTCGGCACCTGGCTGCAGAGCACCCGGCGCGCGCGCCGCGGCGGCGATCGTGCCGCGGAAAGCTCCCTCGGCGTGATCGTGTTCATCGCCAGGGCGATCGTGTGGATGATGGTCGTGCTGCTCGCGCTCGAGAACCTCGGCGTCAACATCACGACGCTGGTGGCGGGCCTCGGCGTCGGCGGCGTGGCGGTGGCGCTGGCGCTGCAGAACATTCTCGGCGATCTGTTCGCCTCGCTCTCGATCACGTTCGACCAGCCGTTCTACGTCGGTGACTTCGTCAGCGTCGATACCTTCCAGGGCACGGTCGAGCACATCGGGATCAAGAGCACCCGGCTGCGCAGCATCTCGGGCGAGCAGATCGTGCTGTCCAACGCCGATCTGCTCAAGAGCCGGTTGCGCAACTTCGGGCGCATGAGCGAGCGGCGCGTCCTGTTCACCCTGGGGGTCACCTACGAGACCCCCGTGGAACTGCTCGAGCGCATCCCGCTGCTGCTGCGCGGCATCATCGAAGGGATCGCGGACACGCGCTTCGACCGCTGCCATTTCACGAACCACAACGCCGCCTCCCTCGATTTCGAGACCGTGTATTACGTGGTGACGGCCGACTACATGCGCCACATGGATATCCAGCAGGAGATGCGCCTGAAAATCCACCGGGAATTCGATCGGCTGGGAATCGAGTTCGCCTACCCGACCCAGCGGCTCATCATGGAGCGCGCGGTCGCAGCGGCCCCGCGCCCTCCGGCCGGCTAGACCGGCCCGCCGGGCGGTGCTCGGGCGCGCCTTGCGCCCCCCCCGAGCGGCCTGAATAGCCCGGAATGTCTCGAAAAAGCGTCCCGCCGGGATTGACCGCAAGCGACAGACGGCTATCATCGAGGGTATATCGGCGGCTCAGACCGTATGCACCGCCCGGCCCCAGCGGGTTCGGGCGGTGGGGCGATCCGCCTCATCACATCTTGAGTCATCGTGGGAGCCATCGGTGATGCACGTCCCCGTTCAGGGGGTTGCCGCCGGTGCGAGGGAATTCGCGCCCGCGAATTTTGCCCAGCGGCTCGCTGTGCGGGCGGGCGGCGCTGCATTCCGGTATCCGCCGGATGCACGGCCTCCGTCCGAGACAGCGGGAATCGCTGGAACGTCCCGGCCCACCAGCGCCTCTGGCGGTTGCGGCCGGTTCCACTACTTGTGAGGCCGATCATGCGACATCAGCGCCGAAGCGCTGTGGCGCGCACGCCCCGGGGTGCCCCGAGGCCG
>JAJYTX010000271.1 GCA_021792815.1 Pseudomonadota bacterium | reverse complement strand
AGGACCGGCAGCCATGGAGGCGGGCCTGCCGGCCCGGAGCGGGGCGCGGGCGCGGTCAGCCCGAAGACGAATGCTTCGCCCGGCTCCTCGCCCAGACGGGCAGCGAGCACGCGCCGGGATGCTGTCCAGACCTCCGGCAGCGTGAAGCCCTCCTCGACCGCGATGCGCCGCGTGGGCGGTCGGGCATTCGTCGAGTGTGCAGCTGGCGCCCTGCGCATGTTGGCGGCCCCCCGGTCTTCGGATGTCTGCGTCGCAGCCTAGCGCGCCTGTCGATTAGAATCAACGTTCTGATGAGAATACGGGCTCATCCGCCGCGATGGAGTCGCGTTCACGACCCCCATGGGCCGACTCACGCGTTGCCCGGCGATGCCGCGCACGTCAGCGCGCCCATTGCAGACGACGTGATCCGTCAGCCTGCCTGCCGCGCCGATCGGCGTCCCGCCGCGATGCCGCTCCGAATTTTCCATCGAGTGTTTCATCCAACCTGCGCGCCGAAGGCGCCGTCTTCGGCAACGCAGCCACGGAGCGCCGCCTGGAAAACGTGACCGCTCCCGCCGGGAAACCACGGCAACGGCGCCGGGACGGCGTCGGATCCATCGACCAACGCGACGGCGGGATTAGATGAGATGCCGCGGCAGGATGGGTAGGGAGCGCAGCCGCCGTCCGGTCGCGTTGAAGACGGCATTGGCGATCGCCGCGTTCATGCCGCTCGGCCCGAGCTCACCCACGCCCTTGATCCCCATGGGGTTGATCACCTCGTCCCGCTCCTCGAGCAGTATCGCCGTGACGGACGGCACGTCGGCATTGACCGGAATGAGGTAATCGGCGAAGGATCGGTTGATATAGCGGGCCGAGCCCGGGTCGACGCGGGTCGCTTCGTGCAAGGCGCTGCCCACGCCCCAGATCATGCCGCCGGTGAGCTGGCTGGTGGCCGTACGTCGGTTCATGATGGTGCCCGCGGCGAAAACGCCCAGCACACGCGGAACCCTGATCTCGCCGGTCACGACGTGAACCTGCACCTGCACGAAGTGCGCTCCGAGAGACAGGGCCACGTGCGTTCTGCCGTGCATGCCGGCGCCGAACGCTGGGATGCCTTGGCGAAGCCGCTCGATCGCACCGGGCGCAGCATCCGGCACGATGTAGGCACCTTCCGCTTCCACCTGCCCGCCGAGGCGGCCGACCAGCGTGCCGATCGGCAGCCGTGTTCCGCCGGCCACGAAACAGCCGTCCAGCAGCTGAGCCGCGTGGGACGACCGATCCGGTCCGAAGAGTGGATCCTGCCGCGCCGCTTCGAACAGCCGCTCGCGGATCATCGCGCAGGCGTGGGTGACCGCATTGCAGGTCGTCGCGGTGCCGTTTGACGCCGCCGCGATGTTGCTCGGTGGCAGCCGGGTGTCGCCGAGCTCGACCTCCACGTTCGCAATGGGGAGCCCCAGTGCCGCCGCCGCAGCCTGAGCGATCACGGTGTAGGCCCCATTGCCGATCTCGTGGAATGCGAGTTGCACGCGTGCGCGTGCGTCGCCATCCAGCGTGACCCGCGCCGCGGACGCGCCCAGAACAGCCGGATAGGCTGCCGCAGCGCAGCCGTATCCCACTCGCCACTCGCCGACCCTGCGCGCGCCGGGTTGCGTCGGCCGGTCGCGCCACCCGAACTGGCGCGCGCCTTCATCGAAGCAGCGCATCAACGACCGGGAGGAAAAGGCGCGCCCGTCGATCGGATCGCGGTCGGTGTCGTTGCGACGCCGCAGCTCGATCGGATCCATGTGCAGCGCATGCGCAAGCTCGTCCATCGCACTTTCCAGCGCGAACAGGTAGGGCAGCTCAGCCGGGCACCGCATGAATCCCGGCGTATTGCGATCCGCGTGGACGATCGAGACTTCGGTGCGGATATTGGGGCATGCGTACATGCGTGCCGTGACTTCCGTTCCCGCGACGCTGTAGGTCGAGGGGCGCGAGGTGATCTCCGTGCCTTCGTGGATCAATGCGAGCAGACGTCCGTCGCGGTCCGCCGCCAGACGGACGTGGTGGCGCGTTTCCGCCCGGTAGGTGTTGATGGTGAACGCCTGCTCCCGGCGCGCCACGAGCTTGACCGGCCGGTTGAGCCGCCTCGCCGCGAGCGCGCACAGCGCGGTGCGCGGCGTACCCGATGTCTTGCCGCCGAATCCTCCGCCGCAGAAGCGTGATACCACCCGGATGTGCTCGACCGGCATCGCAAAGCAGTCCGCCAGGTATCTGCGATCGAGCACGAACTGGCTCGGCTCGTGCACCGTCAGCCGATCCCCTTCCCACCAGCAGGTGGTGGTGAGCAATTCGATCGAATTGTGATGCTGCGTCGGAGTCGCGTAATCCGCGGCAATGCGGACCGGGGCGGATGCATAGGCGGCATCGGCGTCTCCGCTGCGCGGATCGTGGTGGCGCGGGTTGACCTCCCTGACGCGCCGCCGCTGCACACCCGGGGAATCGAAGCCGGCCGCCGCGCTCGAGGGCTCGTACTCGATACGCAGGCAGGCGGCCGCCTCGCAGGCGGCTTCGTAGCTCTCTGCAACGATCAGGCCGATGATCTGGCCATCGTGCATCACTTGATCATTCTCCACCGTCGTGGTGGACAGTCCGGCGAATGCCTGCGGCGTTTTGATGCAGCCCGCCACGTTCTCGTGACTGAGCAGCAGCAGAAAGCCGGGGACGGATTCGGCTGCGCGACGCTCGATGCGGACGATGCGACCGAGGGCGATCGTCGAGGTCAGCAGGACGGCGTAGGCGGCCCCCGGTGCGGGAACATCGGACGGAAAGAGCGCCGTACCAGTGACCTTCGCGAGCGCATCGACACGGGGCAGCGGTTCGCCGATCCGGACGGAAGACGGCTCAGACATCGGCAACGTCCATGGTGGCCGCCTGGTGAACGGCCGCGACCAGGGCGCGCCTGCCCATTTCGAGCTTGTACGCCGTATCGGACCGCACGACCGCCTCCCGAAACGCAGCGTCCGCTGCGTCCGTTGCCGCATCCACCGGGCGCCTGCCCACCAGCGTGGCTTCTGCGGCGCGCGAGCGCCACGGCACGGTGGCGACGCCGCCGAGTCCCACGCGCGCGTCGCGTATGACGCCACCCTCCAGATCGAGCGCGACCATCGCGGACGCCTCGGCAAATTCATACGCAGCGCGGTTGCGCAATTTCACGAAGGTGGATCGCTTGAGAAAGGCAGCGCGCGGCACCCGGACAGCGACGATCAGCTCGCCCGGCGCGAGGACCGTCTCGCATTCCGGCGTCGCGCCCGGCAGCCGGTGCAGACCCTCTATGGGCACGGAGCGTCCGCCCTCAGGTCCCATGACCACGGCGCTGGCCTCCAGTGCCGCCAGCACCGGCGCGAGGTCGCCCGGATAGCTCGCCAGGCACGCATCGCTGGTGCCGAGCACGGCGTGCGACGTCGCCATTCCGGTAATCGCCTGACAGCCGCTGCCCGGGATACGGCGATTGCAGCGAGACCAGCTGATGTCGCGGTAATAAGGACAGCGCGTGCGCTGCAGCACATTCCCGGCGATGCTCGCCATGTTGCGCAGCTGCGGGCTGGCAGCCTGTTCCAGCGCCGCGACGATGGCCGGAGCCTCGCGACGCAACAGGGGATGGCGGGCAACCTCGGTCATGGTCGCGAGACCGCCGATGCTTAGGGTGCCGTCAGGGTCACGCGAGATCGCGCGGTAACCGGGCCGCAACGCCCGCAGGTCCACGAGCCGCCGGGGCGTCAGCACTTCCAGCTTTGCCAGATCGAGCAGTGTGGTGCCGCCGAGGAAGGGCAGCGCGGCACCGCCGGCTGCCACGAGCAGCTCGATCGCCTCCTGCGGAGTCTGCGGGCGGCTGTAGGCGAACGGCCGCATCTCAGTCTCCCATTTTTCCGGCCGCGTCCAGCACTGCGCTGACGATCTGCGGATAGGCGGCACAACGGCACAGGGTGCCGCTCATCCATTCGCGCACCGATGAGGCGTCGCTTGCGCCTCCGTCGCGAACACAGGCGATGGCCGCCATGATCTGACCGGGGGTGCAATAACCGCACTGCAGCGCGTCATGGTCGATGAACGCCTGTTGCATCGGGTGCAGCTTCTCCGGCGAGCCGACACCTTCGATCGTGGTCACCGCGGCACCCTCGAGCGACGCGGCGAGCGTCAGGCAGGAGAGAACCGCTTCGCCGTTCACATGCACCGTGCAGGCACCGCACTGGCCGTGATCGCAGCCTTTCTTGGTCCCGGTGAGTCCCAACCGCTCGCGCAACAGGTCGAGCAGCGTCACGCGCACATCGTGCTCGACCGAATGAAACCGGCCGTTGACGGTAATTCGCGTTGTGGCCGTCGAACGGGCATCCTGAACCGCTTCGCGTGACTCGCCATCCGCCGACAGCGGCCCCGCCGCAGTCAGAGCGGAACGGCTTTCCGGCGCGCTCGAGTGCCCGTCGTTCATGTGCAGTTTTCGCCCCCTTGCCGGCGTCACATATTAGAGGTAGCCTTCTAAAATGCAAGATCCGGCTCCACCGGACGGTGACCTCCGCCCGTTCATTGACCAACGGAGACGGCATTGTTGAGCTCTCAGCATCATCACCCGTCTCCAGGCGGGCGAGAGACTGGCGCCAGCGCAGACGTCATCGACGTGCATCATCACGTGTTGCCGCCGGCGTATCTGGCGCAGAACAGCAGTGAGGTCACGAAACGCGCCCCCGGCTTCCAGCAGGTGCTGCAGTGGACACCGGGAAAATCGCTGGCCGACATGGATGCGGGCGGCGTCAGAACGGCGGTGCTGTCCATGCCATCGCCGATCTGGTTCGGTGACGTGGCGCAGGCGCGCGAACTGGCACGACTTTCGAACGACTATTCGCGACAGCTGGCGCGTGCGCACCCCGGGCGCTTCCAGGTGTTTGCCACGTTGCCGATGCCGGACGTCGCGGGCTCGATCGACGAGCTCGATCACGCGCTCGCGGCCGGCGCGCTGGGCGTGCTG
>JAJYTX010000270.1 GCA_021792815.1 Pseudomonadota bacterium | reverse complement strand
ACCAGACTTCATTCACGTCCGCTGCTGGGCGCTCCGTGCCCGATGTCTCGGCTCCTGCCGATCCCGCCGGGGGCTGGACGATCTGCGAGGCCGATCAGGGCGGCTGTCCCGCGCCGCTGCTGTTCGGCGGCACCAGCGCGGCCGCGCCGGTTTTCGCGTCGATCATCGCGGTCCTGAACCAGGAACTCGGGCACAACCTGGGATTCCTCAATCCGACCTTGTACGGGCTGGCCGGCAGCAGCGCGTTCCATTCGCCGGCCTCGATGGGCGCGGATTTTGCGCATGTCGGACTCGGATCGCCGAATGTGAATGAGCTGCGACGCCTGCTCGCCGGGGGGACGACAGGCAGCGTCGATCTGGCCCACTCGGGGATCGTTGTGCCGCCGATACCGGTCGTCGCGGACGGTAAGAGTGCGGCTCCGGTGTCTGTCACGACTCTCGACGGTAATTTCTACACCGTCAGCGGCCAGAATATCACGCTGAGTGCGAACAGCGGATCGCACGCAGTGGTCACGACGGTGCGCGGGACCACAGACCTCAACAGTGGAGCGGCGCTGTTCGAGGTTACGGACACGGTGCCGGAGACCGTGACGTTGACCGCATCGACCTCGGCGGGAACGCTTCCCGGTACCGCGACAGTGACTTTCGTGTCGCCTCCGGCGGCCTCAGGCGGCATTAGCGCATCGCCAACGACGGTGACCGCGGACGGCGTAAGCAGCGCCGATATTACCGTTACGTTGAAGGACGCAAACGGCAACCCGTCGCCGAACAAACTGGTGGGTCTCGCGCAAGGAAACGGGGGCTCACAGATTTCCGGCGCGACCGCCACGACCGACTCGACGGGCACGGTGAATTTTACCGTGACGGACAATCTGGCTGAGACGGTGACCTACACGGCGACGGACATCACCGACGGGAACCTGCCGGTGCCCGGCAGCGCGCAGGTGCAGTTCACGAATGCTCCCGCGGCTCCGCCGTGCAGCGTCGGATTGGGCACGGCGGGGGCTGGCTATGCGGTGTCCACCTTCGCAAGCGGCTTCGCGTATTACAGCGGCAATTGCATCGGTCCGATTGGAATCGCGTTCGATCCGCAGGGCGATCTCCTCGTCGGCAATCAATATACCGGTGGCCTGTACCGATTCGGTCCTCAGGGCGGCAGTGCCGATCCCGGGCACTTGCTGGGCTATCCCCTGGGAGGAGGAATGAGCGGCCTTGCCTTCGGCAAGGATGGATCGCTATACGCGGCTTGGCGTCCGATCTGCGCAAATTACCTCCTGGCGCAAATCGATCCCGCGACCGGTCAGGTCATCCGTGACCTGAACTCCCCCGAATGCCCAACCGGCCTTGCGGTCGACCCCGTGAGCGGCGACCTCTTCGCCTCGGGCATCGGAGGCATCTATCGGATATCCAACTTGGCGACTGGCCCCGGTACGGTGACCCTTTACTCGAGCGTGGGGGCCGATGGGATAACCTTCGCCCCAGACGGCACTCTGTATGGCAGTGACAACGGTACCGGCGTCGTCTACTCGATCACCGGCACCAATTCCGCGACCCCGGGCGTCGCTACGGCAATTGCCACGGTGCCCGGCGCGGACGGCATTACGCTCGGGACGAATCCGACCAACGCATCGCTCCCCTATGTCTTCGTCAATTCGAACAAGGGGGATATCGTCAGGATCGATCAGACGACTTCACCGGCGACCGTGACGACGATCTACAGCGGCGGATCGCGCGGTGACTTCGTCACGGTCGGACCGGACGCGTGCATGTACGCGACCCAGACCGATCGGGTGATCAAGATCACCAATGCCGATGGCACGTGCTCGTTCCAGCCGATCGCGGTGGCACCGGCGATCGCCTTGCAGCCGGCGGTGGTGGCGAGCAATCCGACGCAGGGTTCGACGATTACGCTGACGGCACAATTGCAGAACGTGGCAAGTCTGGCGAACGTTCCGATCCACCTGATCGTGACCGGCGCGAATCCTTGGATCTATGCCGGCTCCTCGAATGCGGCCGGACAGGTGACCTTCACGCTGACCGGGGTGCACGCCGGAACGGATCAAGTGCAGGCGGCCTTCTCGCCGAATGGTTCGCCGCTCGTCTCCAACCTGGTCAATGTGCAGTGGCAGCCGGGCGTCCACAGCACGTTCATCGGGCTCAACCAGAGCCCGGCGATCGGTGCTGCCGGGACTCCGACGACGCTCTCGGCGACGTTGCTGGACATTTCGGCCAGCCCGCAGACGCCTCTGGGGTCCGAGACACTGAATTTCAGTCTCGACGGACAGAGCTGCAGTGCGATGACCAATAGCACCGGGACGGCAAGCTGCACGGTGACACCCACGACGACCGGCGTGGCGACGCTGAATGCGTCGTTCAGCGGTGGCGCGCAGTACCGGTCCTTTACGGCGGTCCGTCGCTTCGATGTTTCGAGTGCTGCGACGACCACTGCTGTGCCGACCGTCTCGCTCGCGGTCAGCCCGAGCTCGATTGCAGTCGGGAGTCGCGCGACGCTCTCGTGGTCGAGCAGCAATGCGACGACGTGCACGGCGAGCGGTGCGTGGAGCGGCACGCAGGCCCTGTCGGGCAGTCAGACGGTCGCGCCGGCCGCAGCGGGTACCGAGACCTACACGCTCACCTGCACGGGCGCTGGTGGCACCGCAAGCGCTTCGGCGGTCCTCGCGGCGACGCTGGTCGGCGTCACGATTTCGGCGCACTCGGGCGGCGGTGGCGCGCTGTCGATGACCGTGCTCGTGTTGCTCGGCGGACTGCTCGCGTTGCGCTGGCTTGCGCGCCGCGCGGCCGGCGGCGCGCGACGGGCGGTGCTGATGCTCATCCTGCTGGTCGCCGGCGGTTCGACCGGGACGGCGCATGCGAGCTCATCGGCGCTGCTCGACCGGCTCTACCTTGGCGTTCGCGTTGGCACGATGCCGCTGTCGATGAATGCGGGGCGGATCGATGGAGTGCTCGCTGCGGGCGGCTTCGGTTCCGTGACCGCCCGGCAGCAGACGGGTGGCATGGGGGAGTCGATCTATCTTGGCGTTCAGCTCAGCCGGCACAACGCGCTCGAGTTCGCCTATACGAATCGGGAGTCTCAGGTGGCGTCGCTCGCCGGGACGATCGGTTCGGTAAGTGAAATTCCGGCGCTGCTGCGCGAGACCGCGCGGTCGCTGCGCGGTTATGGCAACATCATCTCCGCAAGTTACTGCGCGAGGATCCGCCTGCTGAGCCGGTTGTACCTGGATCCTCGGGTTGGCGGCTTTTACTGGAGCACGCGCGAGCGCGCCGAAGCGCGCGGCATCAGTTTCACGATGCAGCACCGCGGCGCAGGGCTGACCGCCGGCCTGGGACTCAGCTACCGGCTTTGGCGGGCGCTGTACACGGGGATCGGCCTCGACTATTTTCGCGGCTTCCCGGCCAATCAGGCGGTGCTCTATGCCGGATCACTCGAGTGGCGTTTTGGACGCACTCACTGAGCGCTCGGACCGCAAGGGGGGTGGACGCATGAGCCCGCGCGGTGCGACACGCCCGCCGCCATGAGCACACGGGCGCTGCTGCGCCACTGGCGGCTGCCATTGTCGTTGGCAGTGCTCCTGATCCTGCTGCAGGCCGCGGGCTGGCGGCAACCGCTCGAATATGAGCGCAGCGCGGTATTGCAGGGCCAGCTGTGGCGATTGCTGACGGGGAACCTGGTACACCTCGGCTGGATCCACCTCGGGCGCGACACGGCCGGCCTGTTGCTGATCTGGGCATTGTTCGGGCATTCGCTCGAGGAGCGCTCGTGGCTCGGGGTGCTGCTCTCGAGCGCCCTGGCGGTGGGTCTCGGGCTGCTGCTCCTTGATCCCGGGATCGGCTGGTACGTGGGCATATCGGGCGCGCTGTTCGGCATGTTCTGCGCGGGTTCGCTCCGGCAGTTACCCCGGCATCGGCTTGCCGGCGGCGCGATGCTGCTCGGTATGATGGCCATCATTGCGTGGACGCTGCATGCCGGCGCCCTGCCCGAAGAGACCGTCGATCTCGGCGGCGCTGTCGTGCCACAGGCGCATCTGTACGGCGCGATCGGCGGTGCGGCATTTATACTGACGCGTGGGGTATGCCGGGGACGGAAGGCCGCCGGACGCGAGCCGCAGAGCCTCCGTCCGGGAAGCGACGTACCGCCCGGATAGACCGGCTGCTCTGCCGCGTCGAACAGCGCGCTCTATGCCGGCCGGGTGGCCCGCCGCCGAGCCCGGTAACCCGACGAGACGCAGGCCGTGGTGGACGCCCGGAGGCTGCTGGCCAACCTCGGGAGGGCCTGGAAATCGATGAAGGAGCAGTCGATGTTGGATCGCTCGCATGCGCGGCGGGTGACCGCCGTTCCAGCGGAGCTCATCGAGCGCATCGCCCCCCGCGCGGAGCGCCGGTGGTGCTCCGCGCAGTGCGAGGGAGCGCCGGATGCCGAGCACTCGATCCGCGGCACGGCCGCATGTGCCGGGTCTGCCCGAGGTCGGAGTCGAATCTTGCGCGGAAGTGCCTGACATTCCCGCAAGTCCATCAAGGACATGGAGGGAGCACCCTCAGCCATATCCCCACGACCCTGGGAGTACACCGAGCTCCTCGCCACCGCAGCCTGAGCTGCGTTGTACGAAAAGCGACCGCCATATTCGCTGCCAGGGTGCTTGCCCGGAGTCTCACGATGCCGAGCGGCAGGTCCAGTCGCTGAAAACCGTGGACCTCAAGATCCGTCCGATCCACCATCGGCTCGAGGACCGAGTGCGCGCCCACATCTTCCTGTGCATGCTCGCCTACTACGTCGAATGGCACATGCGTGCAGCCTGGCGCGAGCTGCTCTTTGCCGACGAGGACCTCGAGGCGAAGAATGATCGCGATCCGGTTGCGCCCGCCCAACGCTCACAGGAAGCGCTGGAGAAAATTGCCGAGCGTACCCGCGAGGACGGCTCCCCCGTGCACAGCTTCCGCACGCTGCTTCAGGACCTCGCGACGGTAGTGC
>JAJYTX010000269.1 GCA_021792815.1 Pseudomonadota bacterium | reverse complement strand
TGGATCGGCTGGGCCGGACTTTCGACGTCGTGGTGCTCGATCACCTGGACGCGCCGCACAGCGCCTTGCCCGGGTTGCTGGCGGCGGCGCGGCGGGCGCTGTCCGACGGCGGCCGGCTCTGGTTGTTCGAGCCGTACGAGACGCTGGACGGTCCCGGCCAGCGGGTGGTGGAACACCCGATCGCGCGGTTGCGCAGATGGCTCGCCGAAGAGGGCTTCCACTGTGAGCGCATCCGCCCGCTCGAGGCCGGCCGGCACGTGCTGGCCGTCTGCGCGGTACCGGCCACCGCCGCCTCGTTGAATCGCGCCGCACCGCGCGCCTCGTGACCCATTCCGACAGAAACAGGGGGAGGTACAGACCCGTGATCAATGTGTCATTCGAATTCTTTCCGCCGGCGGATACCGCCATGGAGAGCACTCTCTGGCGGTCGATCGAACGCCTGGTGCCACTTGCGCCGCGGTTCGTGTCCGTGACGTACGGCGCGGATGGCTCCACTCGTGCGCGTACCCATCACCTGGTCAGCCGTATCCAGCGTGAGACCCCGCTGGTGGGTGCGCCGCATCTCACCTGCATCGGCGCGCACCGCGGCGAGATTCTCGACATCGCCCGGCAATACTGGGATCAGGGTATCCGGAACATCGTCGCGTTGCGCGGCGACCCTCCCCAGGGCGTCGAGCGCTACGAGCCGCACCCGGAGGGATTCGCCTATGCCGCGGACCTGGTGGCGGGTCTGAAGCGCGTGGCCGACTTCGACATCTCGGTCGCCGCCTATCCCGAGACCCATCCCGAGGCGCCCTCTTCGGCATTCGATCTCGAGAATCTCCAGCGCAAGCTCGATGCGGGCGCCTCGCGCGCCATCACGCAGTTCTTTTTCGATATCGAGGTCTTTCTGCGCTTTCGCGACCGCTGCGCCGCGGCGGGCATCGATGCGCCCATCGTGCCGGGTATCCTGCCCATTACACGCTTCCCCCAGGTGCAGCGCTTCGCGGCCCGCTGCGGGGCCAGCGTGCCCCGCTGGCTCGAAGAGCGCTTCCGCGGGCTCGAGGACGACCCGGAGACGCGCCGGCTGATCGCCGCCAGCGTCGCCATCGAGCAGGTGCATCAGCTCGAGCGTCACGGCGTGCGTGACTTCCATTTCTATACGCTCAATCGAGCCGAGCTCACCTTTGCGATCTGCCACGCGCTCGGGGTGCGCCCCGGCAGGCCCGTCCGCCAACAGCCCGTGGCGCCGTCGCTGGCCGCCGGAGGACTCCGATGACGACTTGCGATCATGCCGAACATCGGGTAGCCCTTAAGGAAGCCGCACCCGCCCGCGGCGCGCCACACGCGAGCGCCGCCCCGTTCGCCGTGGAGCCCATCGACGAGGCCGCGCGCCGCGAGCGGCTGGGCCGCCTGAAGCGCCTGCTCGATGAGCGAATCGTGCTGCTCGATGGCGCCATGGGCACCATGGTGCAACGGCACAGGCTCGACGAGCGCGCCTTCCGCGGCGAGCGCTTCCGTGATCATGGCCATGACCTCAAGGGCAACAACGACATCCTGACGCTCACCCAGCCGCAGATCATCGCGGGGATCCATCGGGCATACCTCGATGCCGGCTCGGACGTGATCGAGACCAACACATTCAACTCCACGTCGGTGTCGCAGTCCGATTACGGGACCGCGGCCCTGGTTGCGGAGCTGAATTACAGCGCCGCGCGGCTGGCGCGCGCCACCGCCGACGAGTTTGCCCGCGCGGCCGGACGGCCTGCGTTCGTCGCCGGCTCGCTGGGGCCGACCAGCCGCATGACATCGCTCTCCCCCGATGTCAACGATCCGGGTTACCGCAGCGTATCGTTCGACGAGCTGGCCGCGACTTACCTGGAGGCCGCGCGCGCGCTGCTCATGGGCGGGGTCGATCTGCTCCTGATCGAGACGGTGATCGATACGCTCAACGCCAAGGCGGCGATCCATGCCGCTCTGCAGCTGTTCGACGAGACGGGCATCGAGCTGCCGATCATTCTCTCCGGCACCATCACGGATGCCTCCGGGAGAATCCTCTCGGGGCAGACTCCGGAGGCCTTCTGGAACGCCATCCGCCATGCCCGACCGCTCGCGGTCGGTTTCAACTGCGCGCTCGGCGGGCGGCAGCTGCGTCCCTACATCGATGAGCTCGCGCGGATCGCCGATACCCGGATCTGTGCATACCCCAATGCCGGGCTGCCGAACGCCTTTGGCGAGTATGACGAGGGACCGGAGGAGACCGCGCAGATCCTGCGTGAATACGCCGACAGCGGCCTGCTCAACATCGTCGGCGGCTGCTGCGGCACCACTCCGGAGCACATCCGGATGGTGCGCGATGCGCTCGGGACGCAGGCTCCCCGGCCGGTGCCGGTTGCACCGGCCAAATGCCGCCTCTGCGGACTGGAGCCGCTCAACATCGACGAGCAATCGCTGTTCGTGAACGTCGGGGAGCGGACCAACGTCACCGGCTCGGCGAAGTTCCGCAGGCTCATCGAGGCCGGCGACTACGCAGCGGCGCTCGAGGTGGCGCGTCAGCAGGTGGCGAGCGGCGCGCAGGTGATCGACATCAACATGGACGAGGGCATGCTCGACTCCGAAGCGGCGATGGTGCGCTTCCTGCACCTCGTGGCCGCCGAGCCCGACATCGCGCGCGTGCCGGTGATGCTCGATTCCTCGAAGTGGGCGGTGCTCGAGGCAGGGCTGAAATGCCTGCAGGGCAAGGGCATCGTCAACTCGATCAGTCTCAAGGAGGGGGAGGCGGTGTTCCTGGAGCACGCCCGCAAGGTGCGCCGCTATGGGGCGGCCGCGGTGGTCATGGCGTTCGACGAGCAGGGTCAGGCCGATACCGTGCAGCGCCGGGTGGCGATCTGCGAGCGCGCCTACCGCATCCTCACCGAGCAGGTGGGCTTCCCGCCCGAAGACATCATCTTCGATGCCAACATTTTCGCCGTTGCCACGGGCATCGAGGAGCACAACGGTTACGCGCGCGCCTTCATCGAAGCCACCCGGCTCATCAAGGAGCGCCTGCCGCAGGTGCTGGTGAGCGGCGGAGTCAGCAATGTGAGCTTCTCGTTCCGCGGCAATGACCCGGTGCGCGAGGCCATGCATTCCGTGTTCCTCTACCACGCCATCGGCGCCGGGATGGACATGGGCATCGTCAATGCCGGGCAGCTGGCGATCTACGAGGAGATCGCCCCGGAGCTGCGCGAAGCCGTCGAGGACGTCATCCTCGACAGGCGTGCCGACGCCACCGAGCGGCTGCTCGCGCTGGCCGGACGTTACAAGGGCGAGG
This sequence comes from Pseudomonadota bacterium, assembly GCA_021792815.1. Next base: position 1,716 of record JAJYTX010000269.1, on the reverse strand, counting down.
GTGGCGGTGGCAGGCGCAAGGACGATCTGGAGTGGCGCTCGCTGCCCATCGCCAAGCGCCTGGAGCACGCGCTGGTCAAGGGGATCGATGATTTCATCATCGAGGACACCGAACAGGCGCGCCAGTCGTTCGAGCACCCGCTGCAGGTGATCGAGGGGCCGCTGATGGACGGCATGAACATCGTCGGTGACCTGTTCGGCGCCGGCAAGATGTTTCTGCCGCAGGTCGTCAAGAGCGCCCGGGTCATGAAGCGTGCGGTGGCGCACCTGGTGCCGTACATCGAGCAGAGCAAGCAGGCTGGAGCGCGTCGCACCAACGGCCGCATCGTCATGGCCACTGTCAAAGGCGATGTGCACGACATCGGCAAGAACATCGTCGGGGTGGTGCTGCAGTGCAACAATTTCGAGGTCATCGACCTCGGCGTCATGGTGCCGTGCGAGAAGATCCTGGAGACCGCCCGGCGGGAGGAAGCCGATTTCATCGGGCTGTCGGGCCTGATCACGCCGTCGCTCGATGAGATGGTGCATGTCGCCGAGGAGATGCAGCGCCAAGGCTTCACGCTGCCGCTGCTGATCGGCGGCGCCACGACTTCGCCGGCGCATACCGCAGTCAGGATCGCCCCCCGGTACGGCTCGGGAGTGATCTACGTGAAGGACGCCTCACGCTCGGTGAGCGTCTGCCAGACGCTCGCCAATCCCCAGACGCGCGGCGGATTCATCGAGAAGGTCAACGAGGAGCATGAGCGCAAGCGTGAGCAGCATGCGGGCCGCAAGGTCAAGGCGCCGGCGCTGAGCCTCGCCCAGGCGAGGGCCAACCGCCGGCGCATCGACTGGGCCACGTACACCGCGCCGGTGCCGCGCTCGCCGGGCGTGCAGTGCTTCGCGGATTATCCCCTGACGGAGCTGCTCAGCTACATCGACTGGATGCCGTTTTTCAACGCATGGGAGTTTGCCGGCAAGTTTCCCGACCTCCTCACCGACCCGCTGGTGGGCGAGGCGGCGAGCAACCTGTACGCCGACGCGCGCCGCATGCTGGATCGGATCGTGGCCGAGCGCTGGCTGAAAGCGCAGGCCGTCATCGGGCTGTTCCCCGCCCACTCGTCGGCGGACGACGTCGAGGTGTACGCGGACGAGAAGCGCAGCACCCCGGTACTCACCCTGAGCTTCCTGCGCCAACAGAAGGACAAGCCCCAGGGTCAGCCGCACGAGTGCCTGGCTGACTACATCGCGCCCCGATCGAGCGGGGTGCGCGACTACATCGGCGCGTTCGCGGTGACCGCCGGTCTCGGTATCGAGGAGCACGTGGCGCGCTTCGAGCGCGCTCACGATGATTACTCCGCGATCATCCTCAAGGCACTCGCCGATCGGCTCGCGGAGGCGGCCGCCGAACATTTCCACGAACGGGTGCGGCGTGAGCTGTGGGGCTACGCGGACGGGGAGGAGTTGACCAGCGAACAGCTGATCCGCGAAGCCTACCGCGGCATCCGCCCGGCGCCGGGCTACCCGGCCTGCCCGGATCACACCGAGAAGGCGAAGCTCTGGCAATTGCTCGATGTCGATCGGCGCACCGGCATCCGCCTGACCGACAGTTATGCGATGTATCCCACCGCCGCGGTGAGCGGCTGGTACTTTGCGCATCCGGAGTCGCATTATTTCGCGGTAGGCCGGATCGCCCGCGACCAGGTGGAGGATTACGCGCGGCGCAAGGGGATGACGG
>JAJYTX010000268.1 GCA_021792815.1 Pseudomonadota bacterium | reverse complement strand
TCGAAGCGTCCTGCCATGTCGGGCATGTCTGGCAGCGGCTGAATCTGGCGATCCGCCGCTCGCTGTTCGACGTGAATCTGGCGCAACTGGCCGGTATCGATCCGATCGCAGTTCCCCTGCCGGCCCTCGAGCGCGACCTGAAGGCGGCCGTCTCGCACGCTCCCATCCGCTTTCCGCACGCCTGACTCAGCCCATTGGTTCACCCCTCATGAGTGAAAGCAACCCCGTCAGCCCGCTCAGCGACCCGAGCACCGCGCTCGAGGACCGACCCGCGCCGCCGCCGCTCGAAGCCCTGGTGTCCCGCGGCTATCGGCACGGCTTCATCACCGAAATAGACGCCGATACGGTCCCTCCGGGACTCGATGAGGACGTGGTACGGCTGATCTCGCGCAAGAAGCGCGAACCGGCCTTCCTGACCGAATGGCGCCTGAAGGCGCTGCGGCACTGGCTGACGATGCGCGAGCCGCACTGGTCGCATACCCGGTACCCGCCGATCGACTACCAGGCGATCTCCTACTACTCGGCGCCGAAGGCGAAATCCGATGGACCGAAGAGCCTCTCCGAAGTCGATCCGAAACTGCTCGAGACCTACGAGAAGCTCGGTGTGCCCCTGCATGAGCGTGCCCGGCTCGCCGGCGTGGCCGTCGATGCGGTGTTCGACAGCGTCTCGGTCGCCACCACGTTCAAGGAGCGGCTGCACGAGGCAGGCGTCATCTTCTGTCCGTTCTCCGAGGCCGTGCTCGAGCATCCCGAGCTGATCGAGCGCTACCTCGGCAGCGTCGTACCCTACAGCGACAACTTCTTCGCGTCGCTGAACTCAGCGGTATTCTCCGACGGCTCGTTCGTGTACGTACCGAAGGGCGTGCGCTGCCCGATGGAGCTGTCCACCTACTTCCGCATCAACGCGGCGAAGACCGGGCAGTTCGAGCGCACCCTGATCATCGCCGATGAAGGCGCCCAGGTGTCGTACCTGGAAGGATGCACCGCGCCGCAGCGCGACGAGAATCAGCTGCACGCCGCGGTGGTCGAGCTGGTGGCGCTCGAGGAGGCGTACATCAAGTACTCCACGGTGCAGAACTGGTACCCGGGCGATGCCGACGGCGTCGGTGGCATCTACAACTTCGTCACCAAGCGCGGCGAATGCCGCGGCCGCAACTCGCACATCTCCTGGACCCAGGTGGAAACCGGCTCGGCCATCACCTGGAAGTACCCGAGCTGCGTGCTGCGCGGGGACGGTTCGGTGGGCGAGTTCTACTCGGTGGCCACCGTCAACAACCGCCAGCAGGCCGACACCGGTACGAAGATGATCCACATCGGGCGCGACACCCGCAGCACCATCATCTCCAAGGGCATCTCCGCCGGCCGGGGCCAGAGCGCCTACCGCGGGCTCGTCAAGATCCTGCCGAGTGCTCACGGGGCGCGCAACTTCACTCAATGCGACTCGCTGCTGATGGGCGGGGAGTGCGGCGCGCACACCTTCCCGTACGTCGAGGTGAAAAACCCTTCGGCGACGGTCGAGCACGAGGCGAGCACCTCCAAAATCAGTGAAGACGAGCTCTTTTACTGTCTCGCACGGGGAATTTCCGCGGAGGACGCCGTGAATCTCATCGTCAGCGGCTTCTGCAAGTCGGTCTTCAGGGAACTGCCCATGGAGTTCGCCGTGGAGGCGCAGAACCTGCTCGCCGTCAGCCTCGAGGGCGCCGTTGGCTGAGCGAATGCGTCATGAACACCGTAACGCCACGCAAGCACCCGGCCCGCAGGGCCGATCGTGGCATCACCTGACAGTCGATGAATAACATGCTGAACATAGACAACCTGCACGTCACCGTCGACGGCAAGGAAATCCTCAAGGGTCTGACCCTGGAAGTGCCTGCCGGAGAGGTTCACGCCGTGATGGGCCCGAACGGCTCGGGCAAGAGCACCCTCGCCCATGTGCTGGCCGGTCGTCCGGGCTACACGGTCACCGCCGGAACCGTGACCTTTCAGGGCCGCGACCTGCTCGCGCTGCCGCCCGAGGAGCGGGCGCGCGAGGGCGTGTTCCTCGGCTTCCAGTACCCGGTGGAGATCCCGGGGGTCAACAACGTCTATCTGCTCAAGGCGGCGGTCAACGCCGCCCGCAAGCACCATGGACTGCCCGAGGTCGATGCGTTCGAATTCCTGACCCTGGTGCGCGAGAAGATGCGCCTGATGCGCATGGACGAGAGCATGCTCTCGCGTGGCGTCAATGAGGGATTCTCGGGAGGCGAGAAGAAGCGCAATGAGATTCTGCAGATGCTGGTGCTCGAGCCACGTATGGCGGTGCTCGATGAAACCGACTCGGGCCTGGACATCGATGCGCTCAAGGTGGTCGCCCACGGAGTGAACACCCTGCGCGCCCCGGAGCGTTCGCTCGTGCTGGTGACGCATTACCAGCGACTGCTCGAATACATCGTTCCCGACCGCGTTCACGTGCTCGTCAAGGGTCGCATCGCCCACAGCGGCGACCGGACGCTGGCGCTCGAGCTCGAGCAGCGCGGCTACGACTGGCTGATCGGCGAGGGTGAACCGGAATCGCGGCCAACGCCCCGCCACGGCCGGGCCGGGAACGATGCCCAGGGTGGGATGCTCGCGGACAGGCCGGCATGAGTGCGGCACTGCTCGATCGCCTGAGGGACGAATACGGCGCCCTCCACGACACCCTGCCGCAGGGCGTCATCGAGCGCGGGCGCCGGCGCGCGGCGATCGAGACATTGTGCGCACAGGGCCTGCCGGCCACCCGTGAGGAGAACTGGCGTTACGCCAACCTGCGGGTGCTCGAGCGTGCACGGTTCGCTCCGTGTGCCGCCCCGGCATCCCTCCCGGACCTGCCGGCGCCGCTGCCGGGGTTTTCGCGCTACGTCTTCATTGATGGAGTGCTGCACGCAGCGCCCACGGATGCGCCACACGCCGGGATCTCGGTGCGCAGCCTCCGCTCGGGCGACGCAGATGCGGCGGCCGACGTGCCACCGGTTTCGGCCCTGCCGGAGGCACGCCTGGCGCTGCTCAACGAAGCGTTCGCCACCGACGGCGCCGCGATCCGCGTGCAGGCGCACCCCGAGGCGTCGCGGATCGAGCTGGTATTCGTCGCCTCCACGGCGGGGCAGGCCGGGGCCTCCTACCCTCGGGCCCAGGTCGCGCTCGCCGCGGGCGCCCGCCTGACCCTGGTGGAAAGACACCTGAGCGCAGGCGACGAAGCCAGCTTCATCAACAGCGCGGTGCGCGTCGACCTGGACGAGTCAGCCCACCTGGCCCATTACCGTCTGCAGCAGACCGGCACGCGCGCCGCCTGGTTCGACACTCTCGAAGCGACGCTCGCGAAAGATGCGCACTACGGGCTGCTCTGCGTGAGCACCGGCGCGCTGGCGGCGCGCTCCACCGTGCACATCGGCCTGCGGGGCATGGCTGCGCAGGTGGCCCTGTCGGCCGCGGCGCTCGGCGATCGCCTGCAGAGCCAGGACACCTACGTGCTGACCGAACACCTCGCGCCGCGCACGTGCACCGAACAGGCCTTCCGCGGAATTGCCTCGGGCCGCGCCCGTGTGGCGTTCAACGGCAAGATCGTGGTGCACGAGGGCGCCCGCGGCGCCGACTCACGCCAGTCGCTGCGCGGCCTGCTCGCCGGGCCGGAGGCCGAGATCGACGTCCGGCCGCAACTGGAGATCTACACCGATGAGGTGCGCTGCAGCCACGGCGCCACCGCCGGCAAGCTCGACGAGAACATGCTGTTTTATCTGCTCTCGCGCGGCCTGCCGCCCGAGGCGGCGCAGCGCTTGCTCAAGTGGGCGTTCCTCGAGGACGTGGTCTCGAGAATCGAACTCGCCGAGCTGCGCCGGCGCATCGAGCACGAGCTCGCCGGCCAGATGAGCGAGGCCGCCTCGCTCGAGGAGATGCTCTGATGGCCGCCATCGCGCCGCGCACCGCCCCCTCCCCGGCGTTCGATGTCGAGCGCGTGCGCCGTGACTTTCCCATTCTCGGCCGGATGGTCAACGGCCGGCCGCTGGTGTATCTCGACAGCGCCGCCTCGAGCCAACGTCCTCTGCCGGTCCTGCACGCGGTGGAGCACTACGAGACCCACTGTCACGCCAACGTGCACCGTGGCGTGCATGCGCTCAGCCAGGCGGCCACCGAGGCCTTCGAGGGCGCCCGCGAGCGGGTGCGGCGCTTCATCAATGCGGCTTCGTCGCGCGAGATCGTGTTCGTGCGCGGCACCACCGAGGCGATCAACCTCGTGGCGCAGTCCTTTGGGCGGGCGCGCCTTGCGAGCGGCGACGAGATCCTGATCACCGCGCTCGAGCACCACGCCAACATCGTGCCGTGGCAGATGCTGTGCGAACAGACCGGCTGCACGCTGCGGGTGGCCCCGATAGACCGGCGCGGCGAGCTCGAGTTCGATCGGTTCCTCGGGTTGCTCTCGGCGCGCACCCGGCTGGTCGCGGTGGCTCACGTCTCGAACGCGCTCGGCACCGTACTGCCGGTCAGGCGGATGGTCGAGGCCGCGCATGGCCGCGGCGCCGTGGTGCTCATCGATGGCGCGCAGGCCATCCCGCACTCGCGCATCGATGTGCGCGAACTCGGCTGCGACTTCTACGCCTTCTCGGGCCACAAGCTCTACGGCCCGACCGGGATCGGCGTGCTCTACGGGCGTGAGGAACTGCTCGACGCCATGCCGCCGTGGCAGGGCGGCGGCGACATGATCCGCACGGTCTCGTTCGAGAAGAGCACCTACAACGACCTGCCGTGGAAGTTCGAGGCCGGCACGCCCAACATCTCCGGGGCCGTCGGTCTCGCCGCCGCCATGGACTACGTGGAAAGCCTGGGGCAGGAAGCGATCGCCGCACACGAACAGCGGCTGCTGAGCCTGGCGAGCGCCGCGGTCGGCCGTATCCCTGGCGTCGAGATCATCGGCACCGCGACCCACAAGGCATCGGTGCTTTCGTTCACGATGGAAGGATGCCACCCGCATGATCTCGGCACGATCCTCGACGCCGAGGGCGTGGCGATCCGTACCGGCCACC
>JAJYTX010000267.1 GCA_021792815.1 Pseudomonadota bacterium | reverse complement strand
CAAGTTCTTCGCGAACGATCTCGCGCATCACCTTGGCCGTCACGGGTCGATTGTCTTCCGCCAGCGAGGCGCGCAGTGTCTCGTTGATGAGGGTCTGGTACCCCCGCCCGGCCGATTCCGCTTTGCTACGAAATGCCTCGATGACCTCGTCATCTAGCATGATCGTGATGCGTGTCTTGCCGGGGGAGGGGATTGCCGCACCGCGCTTGGCGCGGCTGAAGTCATATTCCTTTCGCATATTCCGTTGCCTCTGATTTGCTCGCCTTGCGAGCAGATATGATGCGCGTGCGATCGCCACGTGGCGTATCAACGGTCACGAGAGTTCGCCCAAGCGCGTCCATTCCAAGCGTGACGAAGCGCTGTTCGTCCAATGACAGTCAGCGTCGCTTTCATTATTCCACCGGGTGTCCAAGTGCCTGCCCGTTACTCCGGACTCGATCATCCCGGGTGACAAGGGTGACCAGCTGCGGTGGCTCGCCAATTTCCCCCGCCGTGGCCAGGTGAATCGCATCGAGTGTGCGCACGGGCTCGACGGGATAGGGCCGGCCGGCGCGCACCAGAACGGGCTCGGTAACGCTCATCACGTCGCAACCTCGCCGGAAAGACTTGAGCCATCGAAGTGCGGCGCGTTCCTCCTCCGCGCTGATTCGGCCGGCGGTCCTCGCGCGCACGAGACCCCGTGTGGCTTCGGCGAAGGTCAGCGCCGATGTGATCCGGCGGCCTTTGCCTGCAATTGCGCGTCGCGCTGCAGCATCTTGCTCGAGGAGGGCGGAGAGCAGCGCGCTCGTCTCGATATATCGGAAAGAGACGACACCTTCTTCGGCGCGCTTGCCCTGGGAGCGACTGCCCCGGCGCGGTGATCGGCCCTTTGGGTCACTCGCCACGATCGGCGTCGATCAATTGAGAGGCGGTCCCTGCGGGCGCCTGAATATGCGGCCACGCGGTCAGAGGCAAATCGGCATCCGCTGCCGGCTCAATGACGCCTGCGGCTATGAGCGCATCGTACCGTTTGGCGCCAGTGCCATGGCGGTGGGGGACCAATTCGGCGACCACCCTGCCGTGGGCGGTGACTGCGATACGCTTGCCAGCCTCGATCTGCCGCACATAGTGGCTGAGATTGTTCTTGAGATCGCGGATGCCTGTTGAGATCATTCGCACAAATATAGCCACATGTGGCTACTTCGGCAAGGCGCGCTGACTCTTGTCGGCGGGTCACGAATATCCGATGGGATCCGTGCCCGGCGCCGCGGCGGGCAGTCCGGTGAACGCATCAGCGGCGCAGCATGAGGGTGCCAGCGCTGCTGAAAGCCCGGGGCAGGCCGCAGGGGCGATCTGGGTCGGCCTCGTGGGCCGTCTTGTTCGATCCCAGTACCGCCCGCCCGGTTTCAGCCTTCGATGGCAGCCTGTGCGCTGAGCGCCACCGGTGGTGATGCGTTTGCGATGCGGCGGAACCGTGCGGTTCAGACTGCGGCCTTCGGCGCGGCGGTGCGCCGCTCGCGGCACTCGCGCAGGGCGTGCGGGATGTGTTCGAGGCGGCTGACGAAACGAATGCCGGGCGGCAGGCGGCGCGCGCGGGCCCAGAGCGCCCCGCCGGCCCAGATCTCGATCGATTCCGGCAGCTGCGCCCGCAGATCCTGCAGCATGGCCAGGGCGGTTTTCGTTCGCAGCGCTTCGCTGAAGGACAATCCGACGACATCGGTGCCGTGCCGATGGGCGGCCTGGGCAATGTCCCAGGCGGGCGTCTGCACGCCGTAAGAGACACAGCGTACGCCCTCGACGGCCAGGCAGGCGTGGGCCATCAAAAGTCCCAACTGGTGCGGTTCTCCGGGCAGTGTCGTCAGCATGACGCTCGGCGTGCGCGTGCCGGGATAAATGGCCCCGATACCCTGACGCAGCTGATGTTGCATCTGTTCGGTGTACAGATGCTCCTGGCTGATCGCGAGCTGACCACGCGACCACGCGTCTCCCACCAGGACGGTCATGGGCGCGGCGAACTCCAGAACGAAGCGCAGCAGCCCGAACCGCTGCAGGGTCAGCGACAGATGCGATCGCAGTCCGTCCTGGTCGTAGGCCGCGAGCAGAGCCAGGGTCGTCCCGAACGGCGAGGTGTCGTCGGCTGCTGCGCCGAGCGCAGCGGGCGCCGCGTCGCTCACCGTCACGCGCGCCATCAGATCCTCGATTGACGCCGCGACCAGCTGGCGCGGCCGCAGCCCGCGATCGAGCAGACGGCTGATCAGGCGCAGCTTGCTCACCTGATCGGCCGGGTAGACCCGCTCACCATGGGGATCGCGCCGCGGGACCGGGAAGCCGTAGCGGCGCTCCCAGACCCGCAGCGTGTCCTTTGACAGCCCCGTTTCACGTTCAAGGGTGCTGATGCCGATCTCAGGTAAGGTCACGGAAGGCAATATTGTCCTGGACAAAAAATACTATATGCCGTATTGTGTCATCAGAAGGCATAAATGTCCAGGACAAACTAACCCCGAGGACCGCCATGAATGCTGTTCCGCAATCCGTTCTCGCCGATATTCAGTCCAGCGCCGATAGCCGCAACATCCGGATCAACCGGGTGGGCGTGAAGGGGCTGCGGGCCCTGCTGCCGGTGCGCCAGGCGGACGGGGCCGAGCAGACCGCGACGGTGCGGCTCGACATGTCCGTGGGTCTTCCGGGGCACGTCAAGGGCACACATATGTCCCGCTTCGTCGAGATCATCGAGTCGCAGCAGTGCGCGCTCGACCTGCCGGGCCTGGTGACGCTGCTGCAGCGCATGCTCGCGCGGCTCGATGCCGACCGCGGCGAGATCACCGCGGCCTTCACCTACTTCATCCGCAAGAGCGCACCGGTCTCGGGCGTCGAGAGTGCCCTCGACCACGAAGTGCGGATGCGCGCCGCGCACGATCCCCAGAGCGGCACCCGCACCACGCTGCAGGTGTGCGTGCCGGTGACGAGCCTGTGCCCGTGCTCCAAGGAGATCTCCGATTACGGCGCCCACAACCAGCGCTCGCACGTGACCATCGAGGCGGAACTGAACGCGCCGATGAGCATCGAGGAGTTGGTGCGCATCGCCGAGGAGCAAGCCTCGTGCGAGGTGTACGGATTGTTGAAGCGCCCGGACGAGAAATACGTCACCGAGCGCGCCTACGACAACCCGAAATTCGTCGAGGACCTGGTGCGGGACATCGCTGTACGGCTGAACGGCGAGGCGCGCGTGCTGCGCTATCGGCTGACGGCGGAGAACTTCGAGTCCATTCACAACCACTCTGCATTCGCCGAAATCCAGCACGAAGCGCGGCCGGCACGGGGCGTGCGCAGGCTGCGGGGCCTGCGGTGAATTTGCCGGAAGCGCCGCCCGGGCCCATGATGTCGCGAGGAGCCATTCGGGGGTATTTATGAGCGAACACCAGGGCAGATGCTTCTGCGGCGCCGTCGAGTTCTCGGTGAGCGGCGAGCCGGCGGCCATGGGGTATTGCCACTGCGAGTCCTGCCGGCATTGGTCGGCCGGTCCGGTGAACGCCTTCGTGCTGTGGCAGCCGGCTGCGTTGCGGGTATTGAAAGGGGCGGAGCACATCGGGACGTACCACAAGACCGCGAACAGCCATCGCAAGTGGTGCAAGCTCTGCGGCGGTCACCTGTTCACGGATCATCCGTCCATGAAACTGGTCGACGTCTACGCGGGGGTGTTGCCCACACTCGACTTCAAGCCGTCCGTGCATGTTTCCTACGGCGAGAAGGTGCTGAGCATCCGGGACGGCCTGCCGAAGATGAAGGACTTCCCGAAGGAAATGGGCGGCTCCGGCGAGTTGCTGCCGGAATAGCGCCGTCTGCCGCGGTGGTGCGGTCCGTGCCGGAGGCGACCGGCCGGGTCTTCCTGGTGCACTCGCATGCGGCGCACACGCTGCCTCGTTCCGGGCGGGATGGGCGGTTGATGCGGTGCTGAGCAAGCGCGGACGTCGGGCCGGCTCCACCAACCCCCGGAGCGGCCGCGTACGGCCGCCCCGGAGGGGCGCACTACACGCGCTGGCCGGTATGGGATGTCGGCGGTGCGGCGCGCGGGGGCGGCGCGGGCAGGATGACGAAGACCCGCGCCGGTTGCGGGCGCAGTGGGATCATCGGCTGCAGAAAGCGTACCGTGACCGGCGCCTGCCCGGGCAGGAACTCCAGCAGGGGTGGGCCGAACGCAACGGCGCGCGGCGCCGGCATCGGCAGCGGACGGGCCAGCATCGCCTCGAGCAGCCTCATCTGCGCCTGCATCGCACGCATCCGTGCGATGGCCCACGCCGCGGGCACGGCGGGGCCGGCGTCCCGGCTCTCGGATACCTGCAGGGTCGCCATGCCGCCGGGTCCGTGCCAGGTCCAGGTCCGTACGCGTACCGGCCCGGCGGCCGTATGCATCACCTGCACCACCTCACGCATCGGTACCGTCCGCCCGTCGACGCGAATCCACATCGGTTGCCCTGCCAGGGCCAGGGCTGGCAGCGCCAGGCCCGCAAGGGCCACCAAGACGTTCTGACGCATAGACACCTCCTTGAAGCCAACCGGCTCCTGCGAGCCGGATCACAGCCTATGACCGCGCAGGGCCGCGCGGGTTTCACGGTGTTCGCGCGCGAGGCGATCCACCTGCGGCTCGAGCATCTGGGTGATGAAGTGCGCGGGGCCGCACGGCGAGTCCGATGGCGCCGCGGTGCCGGATCGTGCTGGATCACGCCCCGTGCGCGAACCCCCGGGCCGGTCCGCAAGCCGAAGTCCCCGCCGCAACCCGGGGCGCCCGGACCGCATGCCGCGGTGCGCTCCCCGGGATGAGGCTGATCGCTAGAGCGCCGCGGCCGCGGCCCGCGCGTTCTGCGCAAAGGCGCGCACCCGCTCCGGGTCCTTCACGCCGCGCTGTCCGGGCCGATCGGTCCGTGTGAAGGAATCCACGGCCCAGGGCCGTACGACCCGCACCGCCTCGGCCACGTTTTCCGGTGACAGCCCGCCGGCCAGCACCACCGGCACGGGGCTTTCGGCCACGATGCGCGCGCTGATGTTCCAGTCGTGCGGCTGGCCGGTGGCGCCGGTCAC
>JAJYTX010000266.1 GCA_021792815.1 Pseudomonadota bacterium | reverse complement strand
GCTGGAGGTGAACTCCGAGATGACGCCCTGGACCTCCTCCCGCGAGACGTTGGCGAGCTTCGCCATCGCCGTGCCGATGCGCTGCACTTCCTTGGCGCCCATGTGCTTGAGCACCTGCGCGGCCTCGTTCTCCCCGAGCGTCAGCAGCAGGATGGCCGCGCGCTCGGTGCCGCTGCGGGCGGGCTCTTTGCCGTTGCGCTCACTCATCGTTGCCCACCCAGCCGCGCACCAGTTGTGCGACGCGCTTTGGATCCTGACTCACCATCGCCCGGGCGTTCGCCAGTTGCTGCTCGTGGGACAGCGCCTTCACCACCGCGTCTTTCTGCGCCTGCGGCGCGCCGGGCGCCTCGCCATCGACGCCGATCTGCGCCGCAACGGCCGGAGTCTGCGCCGTGCTCATCAGCATGCGCACCATCGGGCGCAACACCGCCAGCACGAGCGCCAGCACCACCACCACGCCGGAGACGATCTTGACCAGGCTCCAGAACAGCGGCCGCTGCCAGAAGGAGGGCTCCACGAGCTTCCCGGCCGCGGCGCGGCTCGCCGCCACATCGAGCGGCTCGTTGACCACGCTGACGCTGTCGCCCCGGGCGGCATCGAAGCCGACGGCGTCCTTGACGAGCTGCGTCACGCGCGAAAGCTCCTGGGCCGAGAGCGGCACCTCGGTGACTTTCCCCTTGGCCCCCTTCACGGGCCGGTAGCCGATGAGCACCGCCACCGTGAGGCGCCGGATCTGCCCCGGGGGGTGACGGGAATAATCCACGGTGCGATCGATCTCGTAATTGCGCGTCACATCGCTCGAGACCAGAGGGGCGGCGCCCGGGGACGCTCCCACCGGCTGCAGCGCGCCGCGCGCCGCGCCGGCGCCCGTCCGGGCCGGGCTCGCCGGCGGGCTTGCCGACTGCGAGCCCGCCGAGCCCGATGCGCCACCGCCCGGCGACGCGCCGCCCGCCTTCGCGGCCGCCGGCGGCGCGAGCCTGCCCGGCGCCGGCGGCTCGTTGGAGAGCGAGCCCGGCACGCCGCCGGCGCCGCCGGCCGCGCTCTGCTCGGAGATCTGCTCGCTGCGTACGATCTGACTGTTGGGTTTGTACAGCTCCTGGGCCTGCTCGCTCGTGCCCAGGTTCAGCTCGGCCACCACGTCCGCGTGCACCAGCCCGGGTCCGACCAGGGGTGTCAGCAGCGCGACGATGCGCCGCCGGTCGTCGCTTTCCAGCCGCCGGACCATGTCGTAGTGCTGCTCGTCCAGGGCGTAGGGACTGCTGCCCTGCGGGCTCGAGAGCAGCTGCCCGTTCTGATCGACCACGGTCACGCGCGAGGCCGGCAGGTCCGGCACGCTGGAGGCGACCAGGTTGACGATGGCCTGAACCTGCTCGGGCCCGAGTGTGCTGCCGGCCCGCAGACGCACGAATACCGAGGCGCTGGCGGCGCTCTGGTCGCTGACGAACACCGACTGGCGCGGCACCGCGAGGTTGACCCGGGCGGCATCGACCTGCTGCAGGCTCGCGATGGTATGCGCCAGCTCCGCCTCGAGCGCATGCTGATAGCGGATGTTTTCCATGAACTGGCTGATGCCGAATCCCGAACTCTTGTCGAGCGAGGCGAAACTGTCGCCGCCGGCCACGCCCTGCCCGGCCAGCTTCAGCCGCGCCGCATCGAGCTGTTCGGCCGGGACCTCGATGCCGTTGCTGGCGGCATCGAGCCGGTAGGGAATCTGCGCTCCCTGCAGCGCCTGCACCACCTGGGCCTGCTGCCGCGCCGAGAGGTTGGTGTAGAGCAGGCTGTAGGTCGGCCCGCGCGACCACAGCACGATCCAGACTCCGGCGGCGACCGCCGCGGCGATGCCGAGCAGCAGCAGCAGCGGTCGCAGACTCGCGGGCAACCCCGGCAGAACGGGCAAGGCGGTGGATTCGGCGGCCATGTCGGTTCACTACATCTGCATGTTCATGATGTCTTGGTACGCGCTGATCAGGCGGTTGCGCACTTCGGTGAGGGCCCGAAAGGACATGCTCGCCTTTTCCATCTGCAGCACCACCTGCGGCAGCGATACCCCCGGAGCGCCGCGCGAGAAGGCATCGGTCAGCGCGTTGGCGCGCTGCTCGCTCTGATTCACCGCGTCGATCCCTTTCTTCAGCAGCGTGGCGAATTCGCTCACCCCGTTGCCCGCGGCTGTGCCGCCCACGTTCTGCGCGCCGATACCCTGCGCGCCCAAGGGACGCGGCGCATCGAGACGCACCTGCGCCGAGAGCGAGCGGATCTGCGCCAGCACCTGGTCTATGGCCATCTGACTCATGTCGCCTCCTTCAGGCCGCCGGGACTTCGACGCCCGCCTCGCGCAGCCGCGCGAGCTTGTAGCGCAGCGTGCGCGGACTGATTCCGAGCCGCTCCGCCGCATCGCGCCGGCTGCCCTGTCCGCAGCGCAGCGCATCGAGGATCAGATCGCGCTCGGCCTGGATGAGCGAGCCGGCGAGCGAGCCGACGGACGCGCCGGCCAGGTCCCGGCTCGGCCCCCGCGGCGCCTCGAGCCCTGCCGCCTGGCGCGCGTCCTGCGGCGCCGCGCCGGCGCGCACGACCGCCCGCTCGCCGCCGGGCCACTCGCCCTCGAGCGCCGGGCCGTTGGCGGCTTCGAACTGAATGTGCTCCGGTCCGATCACCGGTCCGTTGACCAGGATCAGCGCCCGCTGCAGCAGATTGTCGAGCTCGCGCACGTTGCCCGGCCACGGGTAGGTGAGCAGCCGGTGGGCCGCCTCGGCGCTCAATGCCGGGATGGCGCCGCCGGGGCGGCAATGGGCGGTCAACAGCTGCATGGCGAGCGGCAACACATCGTCGCGCCGCAGCCGCAGCGGTGCGATGACCAGTGGAAAGACGTTGAGCCGGTAGTACAGGTCCTCGCGGAATCGCCCGGCGTCGACTTCTTCGCGCAGCCTGCGGTTGCTGGTCGCGATGACCCGCACGTCCAGGCAGACGGGTTCGCGCCCGCCGAGCCGCTCGACCTCCTTCTCCTGCAGCACCCGCAGCAGCTTCGCCTGCAGGCCGAGCGGCATCTCGGTCACCTCGTCGAGCAGCAGCGTGCCGCCCTGAGCCTGTTCGAACTTGCCCGGATACGCCTGGTGCGCGCCGGTGAAGCTGCCCCGCTCGTAGCCGAACAGCATCGCCTCGAGCATGTTCTCGGGAATGGCCGCGCAGTTGACGGCCACGAACGGGCCCCTGGCGCGGTGCGAACGCCGGTGCACGTAGCGGGACAGGACCTCCTTGCCCGTGCCGGACTCACCGCAGATGAGCACGGTGCAATCGCTGGCCGCGACACGGCGCGCCAGCTCGAGCAGCCGCAGAGAGGATGCGGCGCAGGCCACCGGTTCCGGCCCGCTGTGCGGCGCACCGCACGCGGAAGAGACCTGATCTGGACTTTCTGACATTGCGCCTCCTGACACCGGAATGCTTCACGGGGGAGGAATGCAAATGCCGTGCCGGGCGGCAATGGGCGGCAAAGCGTGACGCCCGTCACGGGCGCGGCCGGCCGCCGCGCCTGGCGCGTCAAACTTCCGTCGCGGCATCACCCATGACGTCGGCCAGACCCAGCTTGCGCAGCCGCTCGACGAGGGTCGTACGCCGCAGATTGAGCAGGCGGGCCGCCTGCGCCACCACGCCGTTGGCACGCGCGAGCGCCTGCTGCACCAGCGCACGCTCGATCGTCTGCAGGTGCTCGCGCAGGTCGAGCCCCTCGCGGGGCAACAGGACCGGTGGCACGGGCGCGCCCGGCCGAGGGCCGTCGACGCCAGCTGCCGTGCCCTCGAGCAGCGCCAGCACGGCCGGCTCACTGAGCGCAACCGCCAGCGCAGACTCATGCTCCGGCGACGGCGTCGGAATTCCGGCGACCGGCTCCTCGAACAGCCAGTCCTGCGGCGGCCGGTATTTCGCCGGCAGGTCGGCGACTTCGACGACACCGCCGGCACTGATGATCGACAGCCGCTCGATGAGGTTGGACAGCTCGCGCACGTTGCCGGTCCACGGATACGCCGCCAGCGCAGCGAGCGTGCGCGGCGAGAGCCGTACCGTCGCGCGCCCCTCGGCCGCGTTGCGGGCGACGAACTCGCCGACCAGCGCGGGCAGGTCCTGCGTGCGCGCCCGCAGCGGCGGCATCTCGATCGGAAAGACGTTCAGGCGATGAAACAGGTCCTCGCGGAACGTGCCGCGCTCGATGGACTGCTCCAGGTTGCGATGCGTCGCGGCGATGATGCGCACGTTGCAGCGGATCGGGGCGTGATTGCCCACCCGCTCGAACAGCCGCTCCTGCAGGACACGCAGCAGCTTCACCTGCATCGACGGGCTCATGTCTCCGATCTCATCGAGGAACAGCGTGCCGCCCTCGGCGATCTCGAAGCGGCCCTTGCGGGCGGCGATCGCACCGGTGAACGAGCCTTTCTCGTGACCAAACAGCTCCGACTCCAGCAGTTCGGCCGGAATGGCCCCGCAGTTGACCGCCACGAACGGCCGGTTGCGCCGCGGGCTGAGGTCATGGATGGCGCGGGCGGCGACCTCCTTGCCGGTGCCGGATTCCCCGAGCACCAGCACCGTCGAGTCGTGGACCGCCACCTGGCGGATCAGGCCGATCACCGCGCGGATCGCCGCCGAGCTGCCCGTCGGCAGCCGGGCGGCGAGCGCCGCCGGATCCGGCGCGCCGCATGCGTCCCATTGTCTCCTGTCCTCGGGGAAGGCCGGATTCGAGACACATTCGGTTGCGAGCATCGCGCCCTCACTCAACTTCTTGGTCGTGTTCTTCGCGGTGGGGGATCACGTCGGTCAACCGACCTGTTCTTGCCCCGCGCGGCAATGGTGCGTCCTCGCCGCCGCGGAAACTGTGATCGGTCTCCAGATTGTTCACATTTGGCGACAGTCTCATTTTGAGCGCGCTCGCCGATCCCGACCTGGCGTGCGGCGCAGCGCCGGAACTCCGTCACCGCCCGGCCCATGTGACGCGCCTCACACTGCCGCGCCGACGGCAATTCCTTTCCCGTCAATGAGTTGGCCGTGTGTGAACGCGACTGGCACAGCCATTGCACCTGTTCCGAC
>JAJYTX010000265.1 GCA_021792815.1 Pseudomonadota bacterium | reverse complement strand
CCGATCTCAGACCCACCGTGATCGGCACGAACTCCGTCGGCTGCGGGGTCTGCAGGCGCATGTAGCGCGCCTCGATGAACAGGGACTGGCCGTTGCGCAGGGTGAAATCGAGGCCGGCCCCGGCATTCCAGCTGAAGCGGGTGGTATCGTCGCTCGCCACCACCACGTCTCCCGGCACCACCCCGAACCCGCAGAACCCGAACCACGGATCACAGAAGTAGGTGCCGACGGCCACTGTCTGTGTCAGGGCGATGCGCAGGTGGTTCACGCCCACCCCGGCGAGCGCGAACGCGCGTGTTGTCGGACCGAGCCGCACGCGGTACTCCCCGTCGAGATTGAATCCGAAGACCTGTCCGTCGCCGCTGTCGATCGCGATCTGGTCGGCCTGCTCGTTGATGGCGATCAGGTTGCGGGTGGCGTTGAATTCGCTGTAATCGAGATCGGCCCGCAGGGCGAGCGGCACATCGGGACGCGGCTGCCAGGTGAGCCCGCCGCCGAGCGTCCAGCCGCCCTCGAGGTACTGTGAGGTCTGCCCCAGGGTCGGGCTGTAGCCGGCCTCGAAATGCCAGTGCAGGGGCTGCCAGGGCCGATAGGTCTGCTCGTAATAGGCCTGCGCCGGCGCCCGGGCACTGACGCTGAGCAGCAGCAGCGCGCCGAGCAGGCCGACCGCTCGTTTCACGGGGTTGATCACGGGGCACTCCTTGGGCATTCGACGCTGTGAAATCGCCACGCACGCTCCGGCCCACGCCGCGCGTGCTCACCCGGCGTGCAGTTTACGCCTCACGACCCGGGTGATCTCGCGCATCTCGGCGATGCCGAGCAGTGTCGCCATTCCGAAGAACGCGCCAGCGCCCGTTACGATGACCGCGAGCAGCGCCCCGAGCTTCGGCCAGAACGGCTCGACGGCCCAGTCCGCCAGCAGCCAGTGCGAGCCGCCCCAGCAGATGAGCGCGAGCACCGCGCAGGCGAGGCTGAGCCGGGCGAGCATCGCGAGCATGGCGCGGGACTCGAGCCGGCCCAGATGGCGGCGCATGATCCCGTAGAGGACCAGGAAATTCACCGTGGCGATGCACGCGGTGGAGAACGCGAGTCCCGACGGGCCCCAATGCAGGCGCACCGTCAGCAGCCAGCTGAGGAAAAAGTTCAGGCCGACGGCCCCGAGGCTCACGACCATCGGGGTTTTGCGCCGGTCGACCGCGTAGAAGGCGTTGACGAGCACCTTGAGCGCGGCATAACCGCAGATGCCGATCGCGTAGAAACGCAGCGCCGCGGCCGTCTGGGCCGCCTCGTACGCGTTGAAACGGCCGTGTTGGTACAACACCGAGACGATCGGGCCGGCGAGCACGATGAGCCCGATGCTCGCCGGTATGGTCATCAGGAAAGCGAGCCGCATGCCGCGCGCGAGCTCGCTGCGCAGGCCGCCGAAGTCCCCGGCGGCGGCGAGCCGCGAGAGCATCGGCAGCGCCACCGTGCCGAGGGCGACACCGAACATGCCCAGCGGAAACTGCATCAGGCGGAATGCCGCCTGCAGCCAGAAGACCGGGCCGTTGCCCAGCCGGGAGGCGAACACGGAGTTGACCACCACGTTGACCTGGGTGGAGCTGGCGGCGATCACCGACGGTCCCATGAGGCGCAGCACGGCCCGCACGCCCGGGTCGCGCCAGTGAAAATCCGGCCGGAACCGGTACCCGATCCGCCCCAGCGCCGGCAACTGCACCGCCAGCTGCAGCGCGCCGCCCACCAGCGTGCCGATCGCCAGGCCGAGCACCGCCCGTGGGCCGAAATGCGGATCGATGAGCCAGCCGAGCCCTGCCCCGGCGAGGATGGTGCCGAGATTGAAGAAGCTCGATGCCATCGCCGGAACGCCGAAGACGTTCTTGGCGTTGAGCATGCCCATCACCAGCGCCGCGAGGGACACGAGCAGGATGAACGGGTACATGATGCGCGTCAGCGTCACGGTAAGCGCCGCCTTGGCCGGATCGAAACCCGGCGCGATCAGCGCCACGATCCACGGTGCGAGCACAATCCCCGCGATCACGACCGCGCTCAATGCGACCGCCGCCAGCGTCGCCATTTTGTGCGCCAGCGCCCAGGCCTCGGCATCGCCCCCGGTGGCCGCGGTCTTGCTGAAAGTGGTGACGAAGGCGACCGACAGCGCCCCTTCACCCACCAGGTCGCGCAGCAGGTTCGGGATCCGGAACGCCATGGTATAGGCGTCCATGACCCAGCCGCCGCCAAACAGCGCCGCAAACACCTGCAGGCGCACCAGACCGAGCACCCGGCTGCACAGCACCGCCAGCGAGACGACGCCGGCGGCCCGGGTGTTGAGTCTTTCACCGCGCGGGGCCGCCGCGACCGCCCGCTCTTGCGTCACTGGATCCGCCCGTCCTGTCTTGCAGACGCGGCGCCGCGCCGCGGCCGCAAGCATAGCCGCGCCGCGCACCGGGCGCGAGTGCCCGGCGGTCCTCCGGGGCCACTAGGGCCTGCGCACGCCCACTTCGACCCAGATGCCCTGCTCGCAGCGCAGGCGCGTGCTGCCGCTCAGCACTTCCGCGCCGGAGTCATAGCGGACATCGTTGAAGTAACAGCACCCGGCCTCGTCGCCGACCTGCTCGCGCAGCAGCTCGAACGGCTCTTCGGTGCCGCTCTCGAGCGGCGAGTTGCGCCGCTCGGGATCGGGGGCGCCGACCTGCGGCGGCGCCTCGTGCGGAGTCGGTGTAAGAGAGTGTGGTGCCATCGGATGCCTCCTCATGCCGCCGATACGCCGATCAGACCTCCTCGCCGGCGAGGCGGACCACGTAGCGGCCCCGCGCGCGCCCGGCGATCAGCTCCTCGCACGCGAGCGGCACCTCCTCGAGGCCGATGACCGCCCGGACGATGCGCGCCTTGAGGTCGGTCATTTTCCACTCGCCCGATAACTGCTGCCACAGTTGCAGCCGCCACTGCCGCGGCACGTCCACCGAGTGGATGCCGAGCAGGCTCACGCCGCGCAGGATCAGCGGCATGACCGTGGTGTTGAGCAGCGGGGACTGCGCGAGGCCGATGCAGGCGATGTTGCCCCAGGGCTTGACGGTGCGGGTCAGGTACGTCAGCACCTCGCCGCCGAGGTTATCGACCGCTCCACCCCAGAGGGCTTTCTCGAGCGGCTTGCTGCCGAGGTCGAGATGCGCCCGCTCGACGACCCGATCGGCGCCGAGGCCGCGCAGATACGCCTCCGCGCCCGCCTTGCCGGTGATCGCGACGGTGGCAAACCCGGCCTGCTTGAGCAACCCGAGCGCGATTCCCCCGACACCGCCGGTGGCGCCCGTAACGGCGATCGGGCCGAGCTCAGGCGCCTGATGATTCTCCAGCATGCGCCGCAGCGCGAGCGCCGCCGTGAAGCCCGCCGTGCCGACCGCCATGGCCTCGAGCAGGCCGAGCGAGGCCGGCAGCGGGATCAGGGCCTGCGCGGGGACTCGCGCGTATTCGGCCAGCCCGCCGTCGAGCCACTCGCCGAGGCCTGCGCCCGTGGCGAGCACCCGGTCGCCGGCCCTGAAGGCGCGATCCTCGCTGCGCTCGACGGTTCCGGCGAGATCGATGCCGGCGATCCGGGGGAAGGCCCGCATGATCGAGCCCTTGCCGGTGATCGCGAGCGCGTCCTTGTAGTTGAGGCCCGAATAGGCGACACGCACCAGCACCTCACCCGGGGTCAGCTCATCGAGCGAGACGGACTCGAGAGAGGCGAAGCGGCCGTTCGGCCCCTGATGAACGCGGATCGCCTTGAAATGCGGCATACGGGCACCCGGCGGAGGACTCGGCGGTATTGTATCGGGGCGCAACGCCGTTGTACGTCCGGGATCTGCGCACCCTCCGACCGTGGTCAATTGCCCTCCGATCCAGTATCGTGGCGCCGCGGGCGCCGCACGCGCCCCTTTATTTTCAACCACTTGTTCAATCACTTGGACTTCCGCCATGACGAATGCGCTGATCTGCGATGCGATCCGGACCCCTTTCGGCCGTTACGGAGGCGCACTCGGCGCCGTGCGTGCCGATGACCTGGCCGCCATCCCGATCCGCGCCCTCACCGAGCGGCACAAGGGTGTCGACTGGGCGGGTGTCGATGACGTCTGTTTCGGTTGCGCCAACCAGGCCGGCGAAGACAACCGCAACGTCGCGCGCATGGCGGTGCTGCTGGCGGGTCTGCCCGAGAGCGTGCCGGCCTCGACAGTCAATCGGCTGTGCGGATCGAGCCTGGATGCGGTAGGGATCGGCGCCCGCGCCATCGCCGCGGGAGAGGCGCAGCTGGTGATCGCCGGCGGTGTCGAAAGCATGACGCGCGCACCGTTCGTGCTGGGCAAGGCGAACGGGGCTTTCGATCGCTCCGCCCGGCTCGAGGACACCACCCTCGGCTGGCGCTTCGTCAATCCGCTGATCCAGGCGCGCTTCGGCATCGATTCCATGGCGCAGACCGCCGAGAACCTGGTGGCCGAACGTTCCATATCGCGTGAGGACCAGGACGCCTTCGCGCTGCGCAGTCAGCAGCGCTACGCGCGGGCGAACGCGGGCGGGTTCTTTGCCCGGGAAATCATCCCGGTCGTCGTGGCGCGTCCGAAGAAAGAGCCGCTGCGCATCGAGGCCGACGAACATCCCCGACCCGACACCTCGATGCAGACCCTGGCGCGGCTGAAAGGCGTCGTCCGCCCCGAGGGCTCGGTCACCGCCGGCAACGCTTCAGGGATCAATGACGGCGCGGCCGCGCTGTTGCTCGCGAGCGAAGCGGCCGCCAGGCGGTTCGGTCTGACGCCGAGGGCTCGCGTGATCGCGAGCGCAGTCGCCGGCGTGCTGCCGCGTATCATGGGGATCGGCCCGGTTCCGGCCACCCGCAAGCTGCTCGAACGCACCGGGCTCAGGCTGGCGGACTTCGATGTCATCGAGCTCAACGAAGCCTTCGCGGCCCAGTCGCTCGCCGTCCTGCGCGAGCTGGGGCTGCCCGATGACGCCGCGCACGTCAATCCCAACGGGGGCGCCATCGCCGTCGGCCATCCGCTCGGAGCGAGCGGCGCGCGGCTGGTCGCCACCGCCCTCAGTCAACTGGAGGCGATCGGCGG
>JAJYTX010000264.1 GCA_021792815.1 Pseudomonadota bacterium | reverse complement strand
GGCCCGCGGCGACCGTCGGATCGGTGTATCCGCCGGGCCAGGGCTCGATGCAGGTGTCGAGATACATCGCGCCGCGCTCCCAGCACAGCTTGATCAGGGCGAGGCTGGAGACCTCCACCGAGACGTTGACGAGGAAATCACCCCGGCCGAGCAGGGGCGCGAGCACGCGCCGGTAATTCTCGCGGGTGAGCCTCTCCTGCATGAAGCCGATGCCGTAGCGCTCGGCCTCGGATCTGCCCTTGTCCTCCGCGGTCACGACGGTGATGCGCCCGGGAGGCAGGCCGATGTGGCGCAAAATCAGCGGCAGCACGCCCTGCCCGATGCTGCCGAAGCCGACGAGAACGATGCGGCCGGGGAATTCAACGTGAATCTTGTGCTCGCTCATCATTTCAGTAGCGTATCAATCTCGCACGGATCGTGCAGCCCTTCCCCGCCACGGCGCTTTGAGCGCTGGACTGCGCGCAGCCCGTTGGTCCCGAAGCGGCGGGCGCGCCGGCTCAGCGGCGCCAATGCGGCGGATACGTGCGCTCGTAGCCCGGCAGCGCCTCGATGCGCGCCAGCCAGCGCCCGAGCGCCGGATAGTTCACCTCCACGGGCATGAAGCGCGAGGCGAGCTCGGCGGCAGCAGGCCGCTCGAGCGCCCGCTTCAGCAGCTGGATCCCGGGAAAGATCACCATGTCGACCGCGGAGAACCGCTCGCCCACCACCCAGTCGGACTTCGAGAGGCGCCCCTCGATGGTGCGCGCCTCGCTCGCCACCACGTGCATCGCCCGGGTGATCTCATCGGCCCTGAGATCGGCCTGGCCTGCGAACACCGCGCGGGTGATCGCCGTCAGGTACGGCTCGATGTAGGCCTGATACTCGCAGATCACCCGCAGGATGGTGCCGGCTTCCTGCGCGTCGGTCCCGAACAGGGGCGGATCCGGATACTTCTGGTCGAGGTAATAGAGGATGGCGAGCGATTCGAAACACACGTAATCCCCGTCCCGCAGCACCGGCAGACGCCCGCGGGGATTGAGCTGCAGCATCTGGGGAGATTTGTGCTCCTGCCTGGAAAACTCCAGCAGGTGTCCGATGTACGGCAGGCGCTTGTACTCGAGCGCGAGCAGCACTCTCCAGGCATACGGGCTGCCGCTGCCCCAATAGACCTCGATCGCCATCGGCCCCCCGCTGAAGAACTGCCGGGATTGTACCCGGTGCAAGCGCGGGAAGCCTCCGGTCCAGCGCGGCGTGACGCCTCGCGCGGCTCCTCGCCCGAGGCGACGCGCGCGGGGCCCTGCCTCCCTCCCGCACATGCCTCGCCCTGAGCGGCGCGATCTGGCCGGGGCGCTTGGCGCACGCTACGCTATCGGCGCATCGCATGCGGCGCGCGGCGGTCCCGAGGAGCCGCGGCCGCTGTTGGCCCCGGCCGCGCAACCCGTTGCCCCAGGGCCGCGTACGGCGCTCGCCGCTCACCGCCCGCGGCGCACACGGCACGCCCGTCTCAGGCATGCACAGGCTTGACTGGAGGCTCTCGAGATGTCCGATACTCTGATCACCCCACCTCAGCTGGCCGCGCGTCTTGGCAAGCCCGGCCTGGTCGTCATCGACTGCCGTTTCGATCTGGAGCGACCCGGCTGGGGCGAGCAGGAATATGCCCGCGCCCGCATTGCGCAGGCGCGCTACGCGCACCTCGACCGCGACCTGTCCGGAGCGGTCTCGGCGACGACCGGCCGCCATCCGCTGCCCGACCCTGATCGGCTCGCCGAGCGGTTCGGCCAGTGGGGCATCGACGCGCACACGCTGGTGGTCGCCTACGACCAGGGGCCGGGCGCATTCGCGGCGCGGTTGTGGTGGCTGTTGCGTTGGCTCGGCCACTCGCGGGCCGTGGTGCTCGATGGCGGACTCGCCGCGTGGCAGGCGCAGCGGCTGGCACTGGAGGAAGGCCCTCCCGGTGCCTCGGCGAGCCGCCCCGCCCGATTCGAAGCGGCTCTCAACGAGCACA
The DNA here is from genome assembly GCA_021792815.1 of Pseudomonadota bacterium. Next base: position 3,106 of record JAJYTX010000264.1, on the reverse strand, counting down.
TGGTGGTCCGCACGGCCGAGATCGAGCGCATGGTCAGCGAAGGCGCGCTCGCCCGCGGTGAGCGCGTGTTGGTCGATGCGCGCTCCGCCGATCGGTTCGCCGGGCGCGACGAGCCGCTGGATCCTGTCGCCGGCCATGTGCCGGGGGCCTGCAATCACCCGTTCACGGACAATCTCAGCGCGGGACGGTTCCTTCCGGCGGCCGCGCTGCGTGCGCGTTTCGAGCCGCTGCTCGCGGGGCGGCCTGCCGAGACCGTGATCTGCATGTGCGGCTCGGGCGTGACGGCCTGCCATGACCTGCTCGCCCTGGAAGTGGCGGGCTTCAGCGGCGCGAGACTGTACGTCGGATCCTGGAGCGAGTGGATCCGCGACCCGCGCCGTCCCATCGTGTGCGAACCGTAAGCCCCCGCGCGCGCACGCCGGCTCGACTGCGCCACCCGCCTCACGGAAGACGCGGCGAAAAAATCGTCCGCAGGACTTTCACTGGCACGTGGTTTTGATATCTTGCGCGCCAGACCCCGGCGTCCCGAGCAACGAAATCCACCGAAGTGTCCGTAGACCCAAAGAACCTTCCGCCTCGACCGCTTGCCCCCGCCTCTGCGTGGCGGATCGAGGATTCCCTGGAGTTGTACCACGTCAACGCCTGGGGCAAGGGGTATTTCGGGATCAACGAGGCCGGCCACGTGGTGGTTCGCCCCGACACGCAGCCGGGACGCGACATCGATCTGTATGACGTGATCGAAGGGCTCGAAGCGCGCGACCTGACCACTCCGGTCGTGGTGCGGTTTTCCGACATCCTGGCGCACCGCCTGAAACATCTGCACGGAGCGTTTGCGCAGGCCATTGCCGAGAACGACTACCATGGCCGCTACGCCGCGGTGTTTCCCATCAAGGTGAACCAGCAGCGCCTGGTGGTCGAGGAGGTCTATCGCTACGGCGCGCAGTTCGGCTTCGGCCTCGAGGTCGGCTCCAAGCCCGAGCTGCTTGCCGTCATGGCGATGACCGAGAACGCCCCGGACCGCCTGATCGTCTGTAACGGCTTCAAGGACGACAGCTACATCGAAGCGGTGACGCTGGCGACCAAGCTCGGGCGGACCATCATACCGGTGGTGGAGAACTTCGACGAGCTCTCGCTCATCCTCAAGCACGCGGACCGCTACCACGTGCGGCCGCGGATCGGCGTGCGCGTGAAGCTCGTGACCGAGGGCTCGGGCAAGTGGCGTGACTCGACGGGCGAGAAATCAAAGTTCGGCCTGTTCATCACCGAGATCCTCGAGCTCTTTCAGGTCCTCAAGGCGCGCGACATGCTCGACTGCCTGCAGCTCGTGCACTGCCACCCGGGCAGCCAGCTGCAGGACATCCGCCGCGTGAAAGACGCCATCAACGAGCTGGCCCACGTCTATGCGGAACTGAAACTCATGGGCGCAGGACTGCAATACATCGACATCGGCGGTGGACTGGGCGTCGACTACGACGGCAGCGGCACGAACTTCTCTTCGTCGATGAACTACACCCTGAACGAATACGCGAGCGACGTCGTATACCGGATCGCCAGTGTATGCAACGCGCGCGACATCCAGCACCCGATGATCATCAGCGAGTCCGGCCGGGCGGTCGCCGCATACCACAGCGTGCTGGTGTTCGACGCGCTCGGTTCCTCGGCGCTCGACAAGTTTCAGGTGACCGGCCGCGAGGACCAGGACTACGACGGCCAGGAGGAGCTGCCGCAGCCGGTGCGCGACCTGTTCGAAGCGTTCCGTACCGTCAGCCGACGGCGGCTGGTCGAGTGCTACCACGATGCGCTGACGGCACGCGACCAGGCAATGCAGATGTTCAACCTGGGACTGCTGTCGCTCGAGTGTCGGGGGCTCGCCGAGCGGCTGTTCTGGGCGACCTGCGCCAAGGTCCGCGATGTCTGTCGCCGGATCGAGCGCCAGCCCGAGGAGCTCGAGGGTCTGGAGTCCATCCTGTCGGATACCTATTTCTGCAATTTCTCGGTGTTCCAATCTCTGCCCGACAGCTGGGCCATCGATCAGCTCTTCCCGATCATGCCGATTCACCGGCTGAACGAGCGCCCGTCGAGAACCGGGGTGCTGGCGGACATCACCTGCGACTCCGACGGCAAGATCGATCACTTCGTCTCGCTGCGGGACGACAAACGCACGCTGGAGCTGCACGAGCTCAGGGCCGGGGAGAAGTACTACCTGGCGGCCTTCCTGGTCGGGGCGTACCAGGAAACCCTCGGAGATCTGCACAACCTGTTCGGGGACACCCATGTCGTGCACGTCAGGCGCCATGACGAGGGTGGCTGGTGGATCGAGGAAGTCGTCAAGGGAGACACCGCCAACCGGGTGCTGGAATATATGGAGTACGACGTGGCCGAGTTGTCTCCCGCCCTGACCCGGGACTGCGAGCGGGCCATCCGCGACGGACGGATGAGCATCGCCGAAAGCCAGGTCCTCAAGCGCTTCTATGAAAACGAGCTCAACGGCTATGCCTACCTGGAGCCTGCGGCGAGCTAGAGCGTCCTGATGGGCGGCACGTGCCGGCGTCGGGCTCCACCCCGGCCGCCCGTTGCAGTCATGCAACACTCGGCTCCGGGATTCGGTTCGGGACCCGGTCTGAGCGCAGCCTGTGTGTCCGCGAGACTGTTTGCTTCCCGCAAAAGCCGGGAGTAGCATGACGGCGTATCTTCGCAGTGGATTGATCACGTTTGCTTTTCCAGCCCCTTCGATACCCTCCCTTCACGCGTTCCCGAATGACCCCGCGGTACACGCGGACGGGCGGCACCGTCCGTTGACCGCACTGCCAAGAGAGACCTCCGGATGACGACGATTTACGTAGGCAATCTGCCTTTCAACGCCACCGAGCAGGACGTCAAGGCGCTTTTCGAGCGTCACGGCAAGGTGGAATCGGTCAAACTCATCAACGACCGGGAAACCGGTAAGCCGCGCGGCTTTGGCTTTGTCGAGATGTCACCGGGCGAGGCTCAGGGGGCGATCCAGGCGCTGAACGGCTTTCAGATGAACGGTCGGGCCCTGCGGGTCAACGAAGCCCAGGAGCGCGCTCCGCGTCCCCGCTCCGGCGGCGGCCCGTACCGACGGTAA
>JAJYTX010000263.1 GCA_021792815.1 Pseudomonadota bacterium | reverse complement strand
CGCGCGCGCCGTATTCCATGCCGCCCGGTGCCCGGCCGATCGAGCGGTTCTTGTTGCGGATGCGCAGGGCGATCGCCCCATCGGTGAGCAGCCGCTCGTGCAGCCGGCGATACCCTTCGATGAGTTCCTCGCGCGTCATGCGCAACGGCACGACGTTGGTGTCGAGCTTGGTGTTGTCCCCGGCGGTGTCCTGCTCGCGCAGGCGCCCGGCGCTGCTCAGCCGTTCATACAGCGGTGTGCGCGGCATGGCGTTCAGCAGGCCGATCATGGCCATCTGGATGCCCGAGCGCACGATGAATTCATACTGGCGATCGAAGGTCGCCGTCGTGTCGTTGTCGAAACCGACGATGAACCCGGCCAGCACTTCGATGCCGTGCTGGTGGATGCGCTGTACGGCCGCGAGCGGATCCTCGCGCATGTTCTGCAGCTTGCGCGTCTCGCGCAGGCTCGCCTCGTCGGGCGACTCGATGCCGATGAAGGCCCAGCGGAAGTGCGCCGCGCGAAACAGCTCCATCAGTTCCTCGTCCTGCGCGAGGTTGAGCGAGGCCTCGGTGCCGAAGCTGAACTCGTAGCGGTGCCGCTGCTGATAATCGATCAGGAACCTGAGCAGCGTCTTGGCAACCTTGAGGTTGCCGATGAGATTGTCGTCGACGAAGAACACCTTGCGCACGCCGCGTGCCCGCAAGATATCGAGTTCGGCCTCGATCTGCTCAAGATTCTTGTGGCGGGGCTTGCGGCCGAACATCACGATGATGTCGCAGAACTCGCACATGTAGGGGCAACCGCGCGAGAACTGCATGGTCGCCATCGTGTACAGTTCGAGCTTGAGCAGGTCGAAGCGCGGTGTCGGCGAGGTGCCGAGATCGATCGTGCCGCTCTCGCGGTACAACGGCGCGGCGTGGCCAGCTTCGAAATCGGCGCAGAATCGGGGCCAGATCTGCTCGGCTTCGCCGCAGATCACGCTGTCGGCCAGATTCTCGTATTGCTCCGGGCACAACGAGGCGTAGGCGCCGCCGGCGACCACGTAGTGGCCCCGGGCGCGGTAATACTCGAGCAGCTCGCGCTGGCGCCCGAACTGCACGCCCATCCCGCCGATGCCGATCAGGTCCGCCTCGGGATCGAGCGGCAGCGGCTCGACGTTCTCGTCGACGATGCGCACCTGCCAGTGCGGCGGGCACAGCGCCGCGAGTGTCGCGAGTCCGAGCGGTGGATTGACCGCGCGCTTTCCCGGCAGGACATCGCTGACTGCCCAGTGAAAATTCCAAAAACTTTCCGGGGCCTTGGGATTGATCAACAGCAGGCGCATGGGGGCGGGCTTTTCCGGCGGACGATCCGCCAAGGGTAGCGGCCCGTGCCGCCGGCTTTCTGATCCAGATCAAATCGGCGGTCTGGCGCTACGGTGGACGGATCGCTTTGCCCGACGCGCACACCGTCTGCCGCTCGCCGCAGCGGCTCACTCGATCGCCTCGAGTGCGGCATCGAGCGCGGCGGCCAGCCCCGCATCGAGCCGTCTGGGGGGTGGAAGCATGAACGCCTTACGGGCATCCCGGTACACCGGCGACCGTGTGCGCGGTGCCGGCCCGGGTGGCCCCAAGGCGGTGCCGGCTCAGGCCGCGGCGAGCTGCTCCGCGGCAAACTCGAAATTCGCCAGCCGCGCCAGAAAATTGTCGGCGAAGTCGGCGCGGCGGTTGCGGTAGTCCACGTAATACGCGTGCTCCCACACGTCCAGCACCAACAATGCCTTGCCCTCCGAGGTGGCGAGCGGCGTGCCGGCATTGCCGGTCTTGGTGATCTTCAGCCTGCCGTCGCCGGCGAGCACCAGCCAAGCCCAGCCGGAGCCGAACTGGCCGAGGGCCGCGGCCTTGAACTGCTCCTTGAATTTTTCGACGCTCCCGAAATCGCCTGCGAGCTTTTTCTCCAGGCTGGCGGGTATGCCGCCGCCGTTCGGGGCAAGGGAATTCCAGAACAGGCTGTGGTTCCAATGCTGGCCGGCGTTGTTGAACACGCCGACCAGATCGCTGCGGTCTCGACTCAAGCGGATGAGATCCTCCAGGCTCTTGCCCTTGAGGGACTCGTTCTTCTCCACCAAGCCGTTCAGAGCGGTGACGTAGGCCTGATGGTGCTTGCCGTGATGAAGCTCCAGGGTCTCCTGGCACATGCCCCGGGCGGCGAGCGCGCCGGGTGAAAAAGGAAGCGAAGGGAGTGAGAAGGTCACGGGGGCTCTCCTGCGGTGACGAGGGATCAGCTTTGGCTGTGCGTGGCCGAAGGCTAGGAGACTTTCTGGAATTTGTCTAGGGAACCTCCGGCCGGCGCACGCGTACTGGCGTGGGTTGTCCGAAGGCTACCTCGCGTTCGGGGCGCTTCCAAGCGGGACTTTCGGCATAATGCCCCGGCAAGGATCGAGTCCCCGTGGCGGGGTGCAGCGTGTCTACCAAGGTTCCGGCCCGGGATCGGGCGCCGCTGTCGTGGCTGAAGCGGCTGCGGCTGATGCTGTTCGGGCACGATGAGCTCGTCAGCATCGTGTTCTGGGCGACGCTCGTCGGGATCGCGGGAGCCCTGGCGAGCGTGGTGTTCCGTCTGGGTATCCGGCTCTGTGTCCGTCTGTTCAGCGGCTACTGGCCCTATTCCGAGCATGGTTCGGGCCTGGTGGACGTCGCGATGAAGCTCCCCTGGTGGCATCGTGCGGTGATGCCCGTGGCGGGCGGACTGCTCGCCGGCGCGGTGCTGCTGTTCGTCAAGCGCCGGCTCGTCTCATCCAAGGCCGTCGACTACATCGAGGCGGTGAAGGTCGGTGACGGGCGGATCGGTTTTCGCGGATCGATCCTGAAGAGTCTGGGCTCGATGCTCACCATTTCCTCCGGAGGCTCGATCGGCCGCGAGGGATCGATGGTGCAGCTCGCCGCCATGCTCGGCTCCAGGATCGGACTGCTGGCGCACGCCCCGGTACCGCGCCTGCGGCTCATGGTGGCCTGCGGCGTGGCGGCCGGGATCGCCGCGGCCTACAACGCGCCGATCTCGGGCGCGTTGTTTGCCTCGGAGATCGTACTCGGCTCGATGTCGATGGAGAGCTTCGGGCCGCTGGTCATCGCCTCGGTGATCTCCAATGCGACCCTGCATCGGGTGGTGCACTTCGGCAAAGTGTTCGATGTGCCGCACGTGGTGGTGGTCACCAACTGGGAGCTGATCTTCTTCGTGATTCTCGGCGTGGTGCTCGGACATCTGGCGCCGCCCTTCCTGGCGCTGCTCGATTACGCCAAGTCGAGATTCATCAGGCTGAAACTGCCGCTGTACGCGCAGCTCGCGCTCGGCGGCCTGGCGGTCGGCATCATTTCGCTCTTCGTCCCCGAGGTCTGGGGCAACGGCTACAGCGTGGTGAGCCACATCCTGCTCGGGCAGGTGTTTGGCTGGTGGCTGCTCGCGATCCTGCTGGCCAAGGTGCTCGCCACGACGTTCACCGTCGGCTCCGGCGGCGTGGGTGGTGTGCTGACGCCGTCACTGTTCATCGGCGCCGCGGTCGGCACGCTGTTCGGCGGCGCGCTGCAGTGGATGATGCCGCACATCGTCTACCAGCCGGTCGCCTACGGCGTGATCGGCATGGGCGGGTTCCTGGCGGCGACGACCCAGGCGCCGCTCACTTCCATTCTGATGATCTTCGAGATGACGCTCGACTACAATGTCGTGCTGCCGCTGATGCTGGTGTGTGTGACCGCGCATTACACCGCCAAGGTCTATCGGCACGGCAAGTCGGTGTATGACGCGACGCTGGACCCGACGATGCTGGCCGAGCACGGCGACGACTGGCGCGTGCGCACGGTGGCGGGGCTGGTGAAGCCGGCGGTCGTGGTGGTGCCGCGCGAGACACCCCTGTCCGAGGTGTTCGGCCGGTTACCGAAGCGCTCGGTACGCCGGGTGTACGTCACCGACGGCGGTGATCTGGTGGCCTGGTTCAGGCCTCGCGAGCTGCTCGAACGGCTGCGCAAGGGGGAGATCGGCTGGGAGGTGGCGGTCGGGGATATTGCCCAACCGGTCAACCAGGCGCTCTCGCCGGACATGTCGCTGACCGAGGCGCTCGATGGTTTTCTGCGCGAGAAGGCGAGGACACTGCCTGTCACGCCTGGACAGTGGCGGCACACGCTTCTCGGTGAAGTGTCGCGCGACGACGTGCTGCTCGCCATTCGGGATCGACTGAGCGTGACGAAGTGAATGCGCTGCATCTGCTGGCTACGGCCCCCCGGGGGCTCACCGATCTGTTGGCCCAGGAGCTCGAGGCGCTCGGGGCCCGGGAAGTGCGCGAGCGCGCGGGAGCGGTGGCGTTCGTCGGCACGCTGCAGACCGCTTATCGCGCCTGCCTGGAATCACGGCTCGCCAATCGCGTGCTGCTCGAGATCGCGCGATTCGAGGCGCCCGACACCGAGACGTTCTACCAGGCCGCGCGCGCGGTCGACTGGCCGGCGCAGCTCAACCCCGGTGCGACCCTGGCCTGTGAGTTCAGCGGCCGGCACCCGACGATCGCGCACAGCCACTTCGGTGCGCTGAAGCTCAAGGACGCCATCGTCGATGCGCTGCGCGCGGCGAGCGGCGGCAGACCCGACGTGGTGTTGGACAGGCCGGGACTGCGCGTGCATGCGCATGCGCACGGCGCGGCGATCACCCTGTCGATCGACCTCTCGGGCGAGAGTCTGCATCGGCGCGGCTACCGCGGCGCCGCCGGCGAGGCGCCATTGAAGGAGAACGTGGCCGCAGGCGTGCTGCAGCGCAGCGGCTGGCCGGAGCTTGCGGCATCGGGCGCGCAGTTCCTCGATCCCCTGTGCGGCTCGGGCACGCTGGTGATCGAGGCGGCACTGATGGCCGCGCGCTGCGCACCGGGTCTGCACCGGCCGTACTTCGGTTTTTTCGGCTGGCGGGGGCACGACGAGGCGCTGTGGCGCCGCGTGCGCCAGGAGTCGGCTGCGCGCTGTCTCGCCGCGGCTGCGCCCACCGTGATCATCCGGGGTCAGGATCGCGATCCGGCTGCGATACGGAATGCGCGTGCCAATGCCGAGCGCGCCGGTGTCGCGCAGTGGGTGCGCTTCGAGGTGTGTCCGCTGTCGCAGGCGGCGCCGGCCGA
>JAJYTX010000262.1 GCA_021792815.1 Pseudomonadota bacterium | reverse complement strand
GCCAGCTCACCGAGCAGCAGCTGCGCGACTTCCGCCCGCGTGAACCCGAGGACGCGCAGACTGGCGAGCTCGATGCCGCGCTCGGACAGGGCAATGCGCGCGCTGTTGTACACCACGCCGATCACCAGCACGATGCCAAAGCCTGTCATCACCGTGGTCATGACGATGAAGCTGCGGTCCATCATCTGGCGGATCGTGTGCAGGGTGGTCGCGCGGATCGTCACGCCTGCCACGGCCGGCGTGCGCTTGAGCTCACGGTAAAGCCGCTGTGCGAAACGAGAGTCTATCTTCAGACGCGCTCCGGAGACCGGCGCATCCTCGCCGAGGATGGCAGCGAGCGCACCGATGTCCATGTAGGCGTTCACGCCGAGCGGCTCCCCGGACAAGCGCACGACGCGTGCGCTGAAGGTGCGCCGTCGGCCGTCGAGCTGCTCGATGGTGAGCACGTCGCCGGCCCGTATGCCGAGCCTGTTCGCGAGCGTTCGCGTCAGCACCACACCCTGCGGCGGCAGATCGATGCGCCGACCGTCCGCATCGATGAGCCGGTACAGATGGCCCGTGGGCGGAACCGCCAGAACCGACAACCGCTTGCTGCGCTGGCCGGCACGAAGCCGGGCCGGCATGATGCGAAACGGCTCGACGCCGAGCACCCCGGGGAGCGCCCGAAGACTGCTCAACGCGCCGCGTGAGCGGTTGTCGTGAAACATCACGGTCAGATCCTGTCGCTCGGCGGCGTCGAAGTGCATCGCCATCAGATCATTGACGGCGTCGAACACGAACCGTCCGACGATGACGGTCGCCACCGCCATGGCGATGCCGGCGGCCGAGAGGGCCGCGCGGCCGGGACGGCGCGCCAGATTGCGCAGCGTACTCTTGCTCATCGGGTCCAGCCGATCGACGATCCGGCTCGACTCGAGCAACCCGGCCCGGAAGTCGCGCGGCGGCTCGGGACGCATCGACTCGGCGGGTGCGAGCCGCACCGAGCGGGCGACCGCGCTCAGTGAGCCGAGCAGCGCGGCGGCGAGCGCGATGCCGGCGGCGAGTAGGACGGTGTCCGCGGAGAAACGATAGGCGAGCGAGGGGAAGTGGAAGTAGTGTCGATAGACTCCGATCAGCGCAGTGCCGAAATACGCCGCAACCGCCAGGCCGGCGAGCAGGCCGAGGCCGACGATCAGCAGCGCGAATTCGAGATAATGCATACCGATGCGTGCGGCGCCGAATCCGAAGGATTTCAGCAAGCCGATCTGGCTGCGTTGGATGCTCACCAGGCGCGCCAGCAGCGTATACACCAGAAATGCGGCCACGGTCAGAAACACGGCCGGAATGTAGGTCGCGTTCACCTCGATTTCGCCGAGCTCGTCGCTCAGAAAGCGGTTCGAGGGTTGATCCACCCGGCCGTAGGCGCTGAGCCCTCCATAGGGCATCAGCAGACGGTCGATGGACTGGATGACCCGGGCTTCCGAGGCGCCGCGCGTCACGGCGATCGCGACATCGTTGAACGCTCCTTTCATCTGGAAGGCCGTGGCGAGCGCTGCGGGATTCATCCACAGGACGCCGAACCGCCGGTTGTCGGGGAAGATCATCGCCGGACTGATCTCGTAGACGTACTCCGGCGACAGGACGAATCCGACCACCGTGAGCGGCTTCCAGCGACCGTTGAGCACGGCGCCGATGTGGCTGCCGAGGCGCAGCGCATTGGCTTCGGCGAAGGTCTGGCTGGCCAGCACCTCGGTGTCGCTGTGCACGGCCGGGAAGCGTCCGGCGATCAGATGCAATCGATTGAGTGAGCCCGCTGCGGCGCCGGCTTCGGGCAATGAGATCAGGCGCCCCGTCGCCGGCTCCGACAGGCCCGGCACGCTGAGGGTCACGTCCTCGACGACGCGGGTCTGGACGGCCGCGACGCCGGCGATGCCCCGCATGCGCCCGGCAAGCCAGTCCGGTGCGCGCTGCAGATGAGCGAACACGTCCGCAAAGCGCATCGAGGCATAGTAGTCGCTGCGCGCCCGCACCAGCGCGGCGTAGGCGCCGCGCAAGGTGGCGAAAGCGCCGATACCGCAGCCGACCACGAGCGCGGTGGCCAGCACCTGCCCGCGCAGATGCCACAAATCGCGTCCCAGCACTCGATGCAGCCGGCTTACCAGGAGACCTCCTCGGCGGACGCCCGTGCCGCGTTCACTTGGATCTCACCGATCCGTCCGCTGCTGAGACGGATGACGCGGCTCGCCATCGAAGCGATGGCGGAATTGTGGGTGATGACCACGACGAGCGTGCCGAGATCCCGGTTCGCCTGCTCCAGCACCTGCAGCACCCGTCGGCCCGTGGGGTAGTCGAGCGAGCCGGTCGGCTCGTCGCACAGCAGCACGTCCGGGCATTTGGCGAGCGCCCGGGCGATTGCCACGCGCTGCTGCTCGCCGCCGGAGAGCTGCGCCGGAAAATGATCCATGCGCTCGGCAAGGCCGACCCGCCCCAGAACCTCGCGCGCGGGCAGCGCCCGGGCGGTGAGCTCAGTGACCAGCTCGACGTTCTCCAGCGCAGTGAGACTCGGCAGCAGGTTGTAGAACTGAAACACGAAACCCACGTGCTCGCGCCGATAACGGGTCAATGCACGCTCGGTCGCCGCCGACAGCCGGTGATCGCGATACTGCACGAGTCCCCGGGAGGGCGTGTCGAGACCGCCGAGGATATTGAGCAGCGTCGATTTGCCGCTGCCGGAAGCGCCCAGTACGACCACGAACTCCCCGGCATACAGATCGAGGTCGACGCCGCGCAGCGCGGTGACCTCGAGCTCCCCCAGCCGGTAGGTCTTGCTCACGCCCCGGATACGCATCACCGGCTCTACAGAACTGCTGGGGTCCACGCGCCGCTCGACTCTCCCGGAGGTCCTGGCATCTCATTGCGACCGACCGCGGCAGACAAGGCCCGGAACAGACGAAGCCGCCCGATCGCGGCACACACTGCTGGAATCGCGTCGTGGCCGGCATACGGGATTGTGCGCAGAACTCCAGGCCCGTTCGGGCCGGCCGGGATCACTGTCGCGTCGATCGCACCCCACAGGGGCTGTCGCATTCCGCAGACATGCGTGAACGTCCCGGCGGGCGACTGTCGTCGGCCGCGCGCGCTTCGGCTCCGCCGCGGACGCACTCCGAGACGATGTCGCAAGCCATTGCCGTGATACGCCCGGCGATTCCGGCTGCGCCCTTTGCGGCCCGCGCAGGCCGGGCGCCGCGCCGCGCGGCGGCGGACCTCCGGCAAGGCGAGCCGCAGCGGTGCCAGGCAGGAACAGCGCCACGCCGTATTTTCCGAGAGCATGAAAACACCAGCATGGTGGAAATCCCGTACGGGCCGCACGGCCGGAGCGGCGCGCCCGGTACGCGAAAATGCTCATTGTTGGTGTTGGAAAAAAAGCAGAGTGTGCGCGCGTAACGGCAGCGTCGTCTGTCTTGTCATGGGAGCGGATCGTCATGGAAATGGTCAAGAACCGGTCAGCGAGAACGGCTGTTCTGGCTGGCCTGGCCTCGGCACTGCTGGCGACGGCGTTGCCCGCGGCCGCCGCCACCTTCACGGTGAACAGCACGGGTGATACGGTGGATGCAAACCTGAGCGACGGCGTGTGCGCCGATGCCTCCGGATCGTGCACGCTGCGCGCGGCGATCATGCAGGCCAACGCGCTCGGCGGCACCAATGTCATCGATCTGAGTCAGATCGCCGACCCGAACAGTCCAATCATCCTCACCCTTCCCGGTGCCGACGAGACCGTGGCGGGCAACGCGTCGCAGGGCTATACGGTGACCGCGGCACACGACGCCAGCAAGGGTGATCTGAACATCACCTCGAGCATGGACATCGTCGGCGCCGGCTCGGACAAGACCATCATCGAATGGTCGCCGACGGTCAAGCAGGACCCGGCGAGCGGCGACCGGGTGTTTCACATCGAGGCGGTCTCGAGCAACATCACGGTGAACATCTCGGGCGTGAGCATCGAGAACGGGGTGACGCCACCGGCCGAGGTGCTGCAGACGCTCTCCGACGGCACGTACTATCAGTTCGAGCGCAGCGGCGCGGGCATCGCGATCGGCCCGGCCGCCGCCGTGACCTACATCGATCCGGCCGCCTCAGGCAGCAGCGGCGATGAGGGAGGGGGGGGCAGCGAGGGCGGCGGCGAGGAATCCACCGCGACCATCACCGGGGTGACGCTCACCGACGTGCGCATCCTGGACAACCAGAGCGGCGCGGCGGGCGGCGGGATCTACAGCGCCGGGCCGCTGACGCTGAATAACGCGCTGGTGAGCGGCAACAGCGCGGTGACCAACGGCGGCGGGGTTTACAGCGACGCGCAGCTGACGGTGATCAACTCGACCATCGGCACGAGCGGCACGTTCACCACGCCGAACATCGCCGAGGGCGGCGGCGGGCTGTTCGATACCGGCATGCACAACACACTGATCGAGGAAAGCGCAATCAACGGCAACACGGCGGTGGGCGGCGGCGGCATCTCGGCGCGCTCCCTGGTCACGATGAGCATCGTCAATACGACCATCAACGGCAATTCCGCCACGGACGTCGGCGGCGGCATCACCACCAACGGACAGGTGTCACTGCAGAACGACACGGTGTCGGGCAACAGCGCGGCAAACGATTCGACCAGCGGCGGCGCCGGACTCAATGCCTTTGGTAGCGGCGCGTACCAGTTCGTCAATACATTGTTCCAGAGCAACATGGCGACTGGCTCGAATGCGGCCTCGAGCTGCGGCTGCAGCGGCTCGAGCTGCAAGAGCGGCGTGCTGGTCTCGCTCGGGCACAACCTCTCGGACGATGCCACCTGTGCGTTGAGCGGCGCCGGGGACCTGGCCAATACCTCGGCGGGGCTGCAGGCGCTCGCGGCCAACGGCGGGCCGACCGAGACGCGCGCGCTGCTCAGCGGCTCGCCGGCGGTCGATGCCGGCGACAACGCCAACTGTCCGAACACCGACCAGCGCGGCAGCATGCGCCCGGCGGACGGCAACCTGAGGAACACCGAGGTGTGCGACATCGGGGCGTTCGAGCTGTTCATCGCGCGGGCCGACATGCACGTGAGCCAGAAGAGCGGTCCGGACCGGGTGCCGCGCGGCGCGCCGGCGAACGCGTCGTTCGGGT
>JAJYTX010000261.1 GCA_021792815.1 Pseudomonadota bacterium | reverse complement strand
TCCAGGTCGACGAACAGCGGCCCCCGCTCGCCCCAGAGCAGGTTGCCGAGATGGCAGTCCCCGTGCAGCCGCACCGACCCGACCGGGCCGACCTCGTCGTAGAGCCGCTCGATCGCCTCGAGCAGCAGCGCGCTCAGGCGCTCGTAGCGCTCGCGCAGCGCCGCAGGCAGCAGCTCAGAGCCGAGCACGATGCGCCGCCCCTCGCGGCCCAGCCGCTCGATGTCGATCGCCGGGCGGTGCGCGAAGGGGCGGCGCGCGCCCACCTGGTGCAGCCTCGCCAGGGTGCGGCCGAGCACCTCGCGGGCCCCGGGGGCATCGAGCTCCGGGGCCCGTCCGCGCAGCCAGGGAAAGGCCGCGAAACGGAACTCCCCGAGCCGCAGCAGGGTCGTACCGTCTCGTGCCAGCGGCGAGGCGACCGGCAGCTGCGCCTCGGCGAGCTCGGCGGTGAAGGCGTGCTCCTCGAGGATCTGCGCGTCGCTCCAGCGCCCGGGCCGGTAGAACTTGAGCACCAGAAACCCCTGCGCCACGCCCACCTGGTAGACGCGGTTCTCGTAGCTGTTCAGGGCGAAGAGCCGCCCGTCGGGCTCGAGCCCGGCGGCGTCGGCGGCATCGAGCACCCGCTCGGGCGCGAGGCCGGCGAAGGGCTGGGCGGGGGCGCGGCTCGGGCGGCGCGGCGGACGGATTGGGCGGACCATGATTCGTTTATGATGACCGGCTGGACGATCCGAGGGACATCTTTCGCACATGACACACTCGAGCATCCTCGTCACCGGCGGCGCCGGCTACATCGGCAGCCACGTGCTGCTGCAGCTGCGGGCCCGCGCAGAGCGCGTCGTCGTGCTCGATGACCTCTCGCGCGGCTTCCGCCAGGCGGTGCTCGATGCTCCGCTCATCGTCGGGAAAGTGGGCGATCGGGACACCGTGCTCGAGGCGCTGCGCGCCCACCGGGTCGACACCGTGATGCACTTCGCCGCCTACACCATCGTACCGGAGTCGGTCGGCGAGCCGCTGAAGTACTACGGCAACAACACCTGCTCGACCCGCACGCTGCTCGAGTGCTGCCTCGATGCCGGCGTGCGCCACGTCGTGTTCTCCTCCACCGCCGCGGTGTACGGCACTCCCTCGAGCGGGGTCGCCTCCGAGGACACGCCCACCGCCCCGATCAACCCCTACGGGACCTCGAAGCTGATGTCGGAGTGGATGCTGCGGGATGTCTCGGCCGCCTCCGGCCTGCGGCACGTGGCGCTGCGCTACTTCAACGTCGCGGGCTCCGACACCGAGTGCCGGGTGGGTCAGGCGACCCCGAACGCGACGCTGCTCATCAAGGTGGCCTGCCAGCATGCCGTCGGCAGGCGGCCATTCGTCTCCATCTTCGGCACCGACTACCCCACGGCCGACGGCACCGGCGTGCGCGACTACCTCCACGTGCAGGACCTCGCGAGCGCGCACCTCGATGCGCTCGATTACCTGCGCTCGGGCGGGGACTCCACGGTGCTCAACGTCGGCTACGGGCACGGGTACAGCGTCCGGGAGGTGCTCCAGAGCGTCGAGCGGGTCTCGGGCCGGCGCCTCACGGTGCGCGAGGAGCCGCGTCGGCCCGGCGATCCGCCGGCGCTGGTGGCCGAGGCCGAGCGCATCCGCCGCCGCCTCGGCTGGACGCCGAAGCTCGATGACCTCGACACCATCGTGCGCACCGCGCTCGCCTGGGAGCAACGCCAGCTGCGCGAGCCCTGGAGCTGAAGCCGGCGGCGGAAGCGTACAATCGCGCCCATGCGCTGGATCCGCCCCAAGTCGTTGAGCGGCCTGATGCTTCTCGGCCTGGCGCTGCTCGCGCTGCCGCTGCTGGTGGCGATCGTCACGGCGGCGCTGCAGATCCGCGAGCTGTCCTCCCGGGGCCAGCACATCGTGCTCGCCGGCGTCACCGCCGCGCGCGAGAGCCAGCAGCTGTTCAGCGAGATCGACTCGCTCGATCGGACCTCGCGCCTGTACGACGTGCTCGACGACCCGAAGCTGCTGGCGCTGTACCAGCAGCACGATGCGGCGCTGACCGCGACCCGCGAGGAGCTCGAGCAGCACGCCACCGCGCCGATGCGCCAGACGCTGGGCGAGCTCGCGATGCTCGAGGCGCAGCTGCGCCAGCAGGTGCTCAGCACCCCGCCCGGCATCGCCGCGGCGCACGCCGCGCAGTTCTCCAGGCGCTTCGCGCAGCTCGGCGCCCTGGTCGATCGCACCGCGCAGCAGAGCAACCAGCACATCGACGCCGAGGTGGCCCTGCTGCAGCGGCTCACCGAGCGGGCGCGCGAGCGGCTGTTCTGGCAAGCGGCGCTGCTGCTGCCGCTGACGCTGCTCGCGATCTACCTGCTGACGCTGATGGTCGGCCGGCCGCTGCGCCAGATCGACCGGGCGATCCGCGATCTCGGCCACGGCAGCCTGCACGAGCCGATCGCCGTGAATGGCCCGCACGACCTCGAGCGCCTGGGCAAGCAGCTCGAGTGGCTGCGCCAGCGGCTGCTCGAGCTCAACGAGGAGCGCGACCGGTTCCTGCGCCACATGTCCCACGAGCTGAAAACCCCGCTCGCCAACATCCGCGAGGGCACCGAGCTGCTGATGGACGGAGCGGTGGGCGCGCTCGATCCGAGCCAGCGCGAGGTGACCGCCATCCTGCGCGACAACGGCATCCAGCTGCAGCGCATGATCGAGAACCTGCTGTCCTTCAGCGCCTGGCAGAGCTCGACGGTGGGCATCGAGGCGAGCGAGTTCCGGCTGCGCCCGCTCGTCAAACAGGTGCTCGAGAGCCAGCAGCTCACCGTGCTCTCCCAGCGCATGCGCCTCGATGTGCAGATCGAGGACGTGACGCTGGTGGCCGACCGCGGCAAGATCCGCCTGATCCTGGAGAACCTGGTGTCGAACGCCGTGAAGTACTCCCCGCGCGGCGGCCTGATCCACATCCAGGCGCGGGCGCAGGAGCGCCACCTGGTGCTCGATGTCGCCGACACCGGCCCGGGCATCCCGGCCGAGGAGCGCGAGCATGTCTTCCGGGCGTTCTACACCGGTCGCGCGGCCAACAGCATCTCGGTCAAGGGCACCGGGATCGGCCTGTCGGTGGTGATGGAGTTCGTGACCGCGCACGGCGGCACCGTGCAGATCGTCGACGGCGAATACCCTGGGGCGCACTTTCGCATCCGCATGCCGATCAGCGTCATCCGCGACCGCCCCTCGAGCGAAGGAAAGCAGGCCCATGCCGCGTGAGATCCCGATGACCCAACCCCCGCGGACCCTGGCGGCGCTCGGCGCCGCGCTGCTCGCGGCCGTGGCCCTCACGGCCTGCCAGACGAGCCGCGACCTGGTGCGCCAGCTCGCGGTGCCCACCACGCCCGCGCAACAGCCGCCGCGCGCCAGCGGCGCCCACCAGGACCTCGCGCTCGTCGGCCGCGCCCTCGATGCCCCGGCGGCCGGCCAGGCGAGCCTGCTCGCGGCCGCCGAGCAGGCCTACCGCATCACGCCCGGGCCGCGCCAGACGCTGCGCCTGGCGCTGCTGCTCGGCGCCACCCCGGACCCCGGTGCGAACCTCGAGCGGGCGCAGGGGCTGCTGCAGGGCCTGCTCTCCGATCCGCACCCGCCGCTCGAGAGCGGCGAGCGCAACCTGGCGCGGCTCGCCCTTGTCCTCATTACGCGACAATTGACCCTGCACACGGAAATCCGCACTCTTCGCCAGACGGGCGCGCAGCAGGTGACCGATCTGCAGCACCGGCTGCGCAGCGCCGCGCAACATAACGCCTCGCTCCGGACGCAACTCGATGAGGCGCGGGCCAAGCTCGCCGCCATCACCAACATCGAGAAGTCCATGAACGAGGGCAAACTCGGCACCGAGGGACCACCGTAATGAGCTCACTCGCCAACGCCCTGTCCACCGAATCGCGCAAACCCGGCGCGGCGAACGCCGGCCGGCGCAAGGCCCGCATCCTCGTCGTCGACGACGACCCGGGACTGCTGCGGCTGCTCACCATCCGCCTGCGCGCCGAGAGCTACGACGTGGAGGCCGTCGAGAGCGGCCCGCAGGCGCTCAACGCCGCCGGGCGCTTCCGCCCCGACCTGGTGATCACCGACCTGCGCATGGAGCCGATGGACGGCATCGCGCTGCTGAAGGAGCTGCAGGTGCGCTGGCCGGGCCTGAAGGTCATCCTGCTCACCGCCCACGGCACCATCCCCGATGCGGTGCAGGCGACGCAGATGGGCGCGTTCGGCTTCCTCACCAAGCCGGTCGACAAGCAGGAGCTGCTCGACCAGGTGCAGAAGGCGCTGCGCATCTCGGGCTTCGGGGCGAGCGACGAGGACTGGCGCGCCGGGATCATCACCCGCGCGGCGGTCATGGAGGAAAAGCTCGCCCAGGCGCACATGGTGGCCGGCACCGATGCGCGCGTGCTCATCACCGGGGAAAGCGGCACCGGCAAGGAGCTGCTCGCCCGCGCCATCCACCTCGCCAGCCCGCGCCGCGGCCAGCCCTTCGTCGCCATCAACTGCGGGGCGATGGCCGAGAACCTGCTGGAATCCGAGCTCTTCGGCCACGAGAAAGGCGCCTTCACGGGGGCCACCAGCGCCCACGAGGGGCTGTTCCGGTCCGCCGACGGCGGCACGCTGATGCTCGATGAGATCGGCGACATGCCGCTGCGGCTGCAGGTGAAACTGCTGCGGGTGCTGCAGGAGAGTCTCATCCGCCCGGTCGGCGGCACCGAGGCCGTGCCGGTCAACGTGCGGGTCATCTCCGCCACCCATCGCGACCTGCACGAGCTGCTCGCCCAGGGGCGCTTCCGCGAGGACCTGTACTACCGGCTGAACGTGGTGCACATCGAGATGCCCGCGCTCAACCGCCGCCGCGAGGACATCCCGCTGCTGGTGGCGCACTTCCTGGCGCAGCTCGCCGAGGAGACCGGCACGCGCAAGATCTACGCCCCCGAGGCGGTCGAGCTGCTCGCCACCGCCGACTGGCCGGGCAACATCCGCCAGCTGCAGAACGTCGTGCGCCAGAACGTCGCGCTGTCGCAGACCCCCATCATCCCGGTGGAGCTCGTGCAGCAGTCCCTCGGCGGCACCGCCGGGCACCTGCCCTCCTTCGACGAGGCGCGCGACGAGTTCACCCGCAGCTACCT
>JAJYTX010000260.1 GCA_021792815.1 Pseudomonadota bacterium | reverse complement strand
CGCGTGACCTCGGCGTATTCCTCCACGGTCGAACCCGACACATTGGCGATGAAGCGGGTTTCGCTGAAGTCGAGCTCAGGCAGGATGTTCCGGATGACGTGCCCGGCCCCCGGGTTCTGCAGTCCGATCGCATTCAGCATGCCTGCGGCCGTCTCATAGACCCGGTGCGGTGGGTTGCCGAGGCGCGGCGCGAGCGTCGTGCCCTTGAGTACCACCGCGCCGGCCTCGCGGTTGGAGAATCCTTCGATGCGGGTGTACTCCTCGCCGAAGCCCACGCAGCCCGACAGCAGTACGATGGGCGAGGCGAAGCGCAGTCCGCAGAACTCGAGTTTGAGCGAGTCGGTCATCCGGGCATTATCGCACCGGAGGTCCGCCACCGCGTCCCTGCCGGTGGATGTGGATCTGGATCCGGCCCTTGGGGCCGATCAGCCAGGAGGCCAGCCAGCCGGCGAGCCAGACGATCAGCGCGGTCTGGAAGGCCGCCCAGAATCCAACGATGTGGAAACCCGGCAGCATCCACGCCACCAGCGCCAGCATGGCGGTGTTGACCACCAGCAGGAAGATACCCAGGGAGAGTACCGTGAGCGGCAGCGTCAGCAGGATGACGACCGGGCGCACGATGGCGTTGATGACACCGAGCAACAGTCCGGCCAGCACCAGCGTGCCCGGGTCATCGATCCGGATCCCGGGCACCCACCGCGTGGCGAGCCAGAGACCGAGCGCGCTGATCAGCGCGCGCAGTACGAAAGCGGTCACGGATTCTCCGGATTTCCGCCCTGGATCAGGGCCTTCAGGCGGATCAGCGCCGCCTGCCAACCGGTCCTCAGGCGCATGTACTGGACATCCCACTCGCGTGAGCCGGGAATTCCCGAGCCCAACAACCGTATAATGGTGCCCGTGCCCGCCGCTTCAAGCACGAAGTCATCGACCAGGGCGCTGTCGGCCTGCGGGAGCGAGGCCGAGGGAAGATAAATGAGCCGCAGCCGTCTGCCGGGCTCGAACACGTCGATGTACGCTTCCAGCTCGGTCACCCGGTCGACGCAGGCCCGGAACAGCCCGCCGGGACGTGGACTGATCCGGGCATCGGGCGAGCACCACAACGTCAGCGCGGACGGATCCGTGAGCGCATGCCAGACGGCCGGTACGTCTGCGCGAAGATCGAGCCGATGGGCATAGCCCCGCGTCTTTTCCATGGGCGCTATTGTGCCAAATGCTCAGTCGGCCTCGGATTTGATCGGCCGGCTCATCAGCTCGCGCACCGCCTCTCTGGCCGGCACGTCCTCGTAAAGAACCCGGTAGATGCTCTCACACAGCGGCATTTCGATGCCGGCCCGGGCGGCGACCGCGCGCAGCGCGCGCGCGGCCGGATAGCCTTCCACCACCTGGCCGATCGCTTCGAGCGCCTCAGCGGGTCGTTTGCCCGCCGCGAGCTGCAGGCCGAATCGCCGGTTGCGCGATTGATCGTCGGTACAGGTGAGGACCAGGTCACCGAGACCCGCCAGACCCATGAAGGTCTCACGCTGTGCGCCGAGGGCGACGCCGAGGCGCATCATCTCGGCCAGCCCGCGGGTGATGAGCGCCACGCGTGCGTTGGCGCCCAGCCCCAGGCCATCGGACAGCCCGGCGCCGACCGCCAGCACGTTCTTGACCGCCCCGCCGACCTCGACCCCGACGATGTCGGTCGCGGTGTAGACGCGGAAGTTCGTCGAGGACAGATCCTGTGCCAGCGCCTTGGCGAAGGCCGCATCCGTGGATGCGATGGTCATCGCGGTGGGCAGCCCGGCGCCGACCTCGCGCGCGAAGGTCGGCCCCGAGAGGACGGCGACCGACCGTTTCGGGCCCAGGACCTCACGTGCGATCTGATGGGGGAGACAGCCGGAGGGCAGCTCGAAACCCTTGGTGGCCCAGGCGAGCTGCATGTCCTCCGTGAGCAACGGCCGGATCGCCTCGAGCAGCGCGCGGAAGGCGTGGCTCGGCACCGCGATCAACACGTCGCGCGCTCCCCGAAGTGCGCCCGCCAGATCGGACTGCACCCGCAGCGCC
The DNA here is from genome assembly GCA_021792815.1 of Pseudomonadota bacterium. The sequence goes on along the minus strand of JAJYTX010000260.1, from coordinate 3,119 downwards.
TCGGGGAACGCGCCCGAGGACAGGTAGCGGCTGTTGCATCGTTCGCGGGCCATGACCGCCAGCTGTGCGCGGTCACGGCCCCACAGCCGTGTCGGACGTCCGCTGCGCGCGAACTGTATTGCGAGCGCCGTGCCCCACGAACCCGCGCCGAGCACGGCGATGGGTAATCCGCTGCCGGCGGCGCTCATGAGCGGAGGCTTTCGAGCCGCCTCGGCGCTTCAGTTGGCCTGTTGCACCGGGACCGACTGCGGCTGGTTCTGATTGGCTGCGTAAAGCGCGTCGAAGTTCACGGGCGGCAGCAGCAGCTGCGGAAATCCGCCCAGGGTGATCAACTGCGATACCTGCGCGCGCGCATAGGGGAACAGCACGCCCGGGCAGACGGCGCCGATGGCGCGCTTGGTGTCTTCCTCGGACAGGTTGCGCAGCACGAACACGCCCGCCTGTTTGACCTCGACCAGGAACACGGTGGTCTCGCCCTGCTTGGCCGACACGGTCACCGTGAGCACGACTTCCTGCACCTCGGGCGCGAGCATGGTCACGCCCGTGTGAAGATCGAGGTTGATCTGCGGATTCCAGTTGCCTTCGCCGCGTGGGCCGTTCGGGGCCTCGTACGAGCAGTCCTTGAGATAGACGTGCTGCAGGTGCAGGATCGGGCCAGTGGCATCATCCAATGCCGGCGCGGTGCCGGCGGCTTCGTTCGCCATGTGTCAGACTCCGGGTTTCAACAGTGTGTCGAGGCCGCCGCGGGCATCGAGCTCGTAAAGGTCGTCGCAGCCTCCGACATGCGTCTCGCCGATGAAGATCTGCGGGACGGTGTGCCGGCGGCTGCGAGCCAGCATCTCGGCGCGCGCTTGCGGGCGTGCATCGACATCGATTTCCTCGAAGGCGATCCCCTTTTGCTGCAGCAGTTGCCGGGCGCGCGCGCAGTAGGGACACCACGCGGTCGCGTACATCAGCACCTTGGGCTGGCTCATGCCTTGTGACCCGCGTCCTTTTCCAGCGGCAGCTGCCCGGCGCGCCAGGCCGAGAGCCCGCCGCGAAGGTTGACCACCTGGGCGAAGCCCTGAGCACGCAGCTGCCGCACGGCGGAGGCAGCGAGTGAACCGCGGTCACAGTAGACGATCAGCGGCTTCTGCTTGTGTTTTTTCAGCAATTCCGAGCCCTTGAGAATCTGCTCGGCGTCCATGCGCCGTGCGCCCGACAGGTGTCCGGCCGCATATTGTTCCTGCGGACGCAGGTCGATCGCCAGCGCCCCGCGGTTCATCAGCTGGATCGCCTCCTGGGGCGACACCGATGCGAAGCTCTCGCCGCGGGCACGCATTTCGGCCACGATCGCGAGCACGGCGACTGCGACCGTTGCCGCGACGAGCCAGTGATGGACATGTACGTACTGGATGAGATGATCCATGAGCCAGGCACAGAAGACTGTATCGGTCCTAAAAAGGTCGCGCATTATAGCGTTCCTATGCAATCCGGCATGGATCATCGTCGGCAGAGGTCGCGTCCAAGGATGGGGCGCGTCCTGGCTTATCTGGTCCTGGCGGCCCTGGCGTCGGGCCTCGGTTCGCGGACGGCCTCAGCGGTGCCTCCGAGCCTCGCCGCCCGGCATGCCCAGGCGCAGCTGCGGGCCGTACAGGCGCAGATCGCGCGCGTCGTCCGCCAGGTCAGCCAGTCCCGCATCGAGCAGGACCGCCTGACCCGCAGGCTGCGCGCCACCGAGAAATCCGCAGGTGCCGCGCGCGCCGCGCTGCAGGCGATTCGCCGCCAGCGCGCCGCGGCAGCGGCCAGGCGGGCCGCCCTGGCGGCCGAGAGGCAGCAGTGCGAGACGGACCTGCACAGCGATCGCCAGGCCCTGACGGGCGAGCTGCGTGCCGCCTACCTGATCGGACGGGAAGGGCCTCTGACGCTGCTGCTCGATCACGGTGACCCGAGCCGGATCGGCCGGATGTTCGCCTATTACAGCTATTTCACCCGCCAACGTTCGCGGCGGATCCGGGACGTCGAGACCGATCTGAAGCGGATCGACCAACTCGACGCCAACCTGAGGGCCGAAGATGCGCATCTTCAGAGCCTCGAGCAGCAGCGTCAGGCGCAGTTCGCGGTGCTCGAGCAGGCGGGTGCGCGCCGCGAGCGCGTCCTGGCCACCCTCGCCGCCAGGACCCGCACGCGGGCGCAACGCCTGGCCCTGCTGCGCCGACAGCAGGCGGCGCTGCAATCACTGCTCGCCGCGCTGCGCCGGGCCGAAGCGCGGCTGCCGGCCGAGCACGAGCACTTCGGGCGCCTGGAAGGCCACCTGCCCTGGCCGGTGGCCGGACGGCTCATCGCGCGCTTCGGTCAGCCGCGCGCCGGCGGTCTGCGCTGGGATGGCGATCTGATCGCCACGCAGCCCGATGCGCCGGTACATGCGGTCGGCCCGGGACGGGTCATCTATGCGGACTGGCTCGCGGGCCTGGGCCTGCTCATCATCATCGATCACGGCGGAGGCTACATGAGTCTCTACGGGCACAACGACCGCCTGTATGCGCGCGTCGGCCAGGAGGTCGCCGCCGGGCAGATGATTGCCGAGGCCGGCGACACCGGCGGGGCCAGCCGCCCGGAGCTGTACTTCGGCATTCGACGCGGCACCCAGCCGGTCGATCCACGGCTGTGGCTCGAGCGCCATGCCCGCTAGAGCGAACGGAGGTCCCTGATATGCTCGCGTGGCTGATCGATTTCGTCCTGCACCTCGACCGGCACCTTGCGGCGCTGCTCGCCGAGGTCGGCATCTGGACGTACCCCCTCCTGTTCGGCGTCATCTTCGCGCAGACCGGGGTGGTGGTGGCGGTATTCCTGCCCGGGGATTCGCTGCTCTTCGGTGTCGGAGCGCTTGCGGCCGTGGATTCCGGCGGCACGTTGAGCGCTCCGCTTGCCTCCGTGGTGTTGGGGCTCGCGGCCGTGCTCGGTTACACCGTCAACTACCGCGCGGGCCGGCTGATCGGTCCGCGCGCCTTCAGCGGCCGCTACCGTCTGCTCAAGGTCGAGTACCTGCGTCGCACCGAGGCCTTTTTTCTGCGCCATGGCGGCAAGGCGATCGCGGTATCGTGCTTCATCCCCGTCATCCGCACCTGCATGCCGTTCGT
>JAJYTX010000259.1 GCA_021792815.1 Pseudomonadota bacterium | reverse complement strand
CGGTGAAGAACATGCCGAACAGGCCAATGAGGTATGCGAGAGGCACCATTCCCTTGGAGTCGTGCCACACGAAGCCGAATACTCCCCATGGAGCGATCGGGACCATGAACACCATGCCATAGACGACGAGATCACGAGTGGACAGTGATCTTCTGAGCCGCAACTCGTTTCCGGACGCATCAATCGTGCTCTGGTCGCTCGTCATCTGCGTGCAGACTCCATTGGGTAGTGGTGATTCCCGCAGCTTGGATGGGCGCGGCCCGTCAATGATCGTCCGGACGCCCCGGCGTTGTTCTCGACCGGTCCGCCGCTCCTCGGCGACCGGTGTCCGTCCCGGTGCCGCGACTGCCCGACGCGCGTCCGTGGGGATCGCGCCGCGTCCTCAGCGGCTGGGCGCGGCGCCCTCAAACCTCGTGTACGTCGTTTGCCCGGTGCCTGCGTCTGCTGCGACAGTCCCGACATCTGCGCACCGGCCTGGCAGGGCACGCGGAGAAATCACGCCGGAATCCGCGGCTCCTGCCCGATGCGAGGATTGCCCGTGCGGCAGTCTCGGCATTTCGCGCGGCGTCTCATCCGCACTGCTCACCCGGACTCACCCGCTGGCGCCGGGCGCCTGGCGCTAGCGGTCACCTCCCATGTCGGCGCGCCGAACAGGGTGTTCGTGACGGTGCACAGGTGCTTGGCTTCCTGCGCTACGACCGCCGCATCCACCGGCGTCGTGCCGCCATCGAAAACGACGGCCAGCGCAATGCGCCCGACGCGGCTCGGGGCATCGGCCGCCTTTTCGCCGGTCACGGTCACCTCGACGGCAGTTGGTGGAGCTTTTCGGGATTTCAGCGCGCCGCAGCAGCTCAGTGCAAAGCAGCCGGCAATCGCTATCAGCATATATTCCACCGGCGACACGTTGTCGGCGCAGCCGGGTCCGGTGGCTGTCAGCGGCCGACCGCCACAAAACAGCGCCATCGGCTGCCTGGGCGCCGCCGTTGCGCGGACCACCCAGCGTTTTGGCGGGACCCCAGTCGTCGCGGCATCGTTCATGATGCCACCGGATCGTCGGCACACGCCGAACCTGCAGTGCCGCCGCGAATCATCGTGGTGCGCCTCGATCGGAAATCGAACTGCTCGAAAGCCGCGCCGGTCAGATCGGTATGGTGCGATGGACGAGGGTCGAACACGCAAACTCCATTGCTGAAGGTGTGCTCAGAAATCGTACTTTGCACCGATCTCGACGTAGCGGCCGTCGTTGTTGTACAGAGAGGGGTCGTAGGGAGTCGCCGTCGGGAACTGCAGCCACAGGGGATCGTATGGCGGCGCCCGGTCGAACAGATTGTCGATCGTCCCGTACAGGCTCCATTTGGCAAACCCGGTGTAGGTCTCGCTCAGATTGAACTGATGAAACGCCGGCGCACGCCCGGGCTCTATGGTCATCATGTAGGGTCCGGTGAACAGGTAGGTCAGCCGGGTATTGAAGCCCCGGTACGACCAGCCCAGATTCATGTTGCCCTTCCAGCGGGGAAAGCTGGCGCCGTAAGGCGTGTTGATGGCGCCATCGTTACCCGCGAAGTCGACCGTCGTGCCACCGCTGGTCTGCTCGAAGTGCTGCACATACGTCCAGTTTCCGGTCGCGGAGAATTCGCCCACCCGGGTCGGCATTGACTTGTGGAAATTCAATTCCAGTCCATCGGTCATCAACGCATTCAGATTTTCGTAATCCATGTTCACGTAGGCGATCGTTCCATTGGCATTGCGAACGACGACCTGTGGGTTGTTGGCGTTGATCAGAGACTGCAACGTGGGAGTGCCGACGACGTTGCTGATCACCACTTTGTACCAGTCGAGACCCACGGCGGTCCGGCTGGTCGGCGACCATTCGAAGCCGATATTGTAATTCTTGGTATGCTCGGCCTTGAGATGCGGGTTGCCTCCCACCAGTTCGACGTAGTTCAGTGCAACGTTCGGCGAGGTGGGGGAGTACGGATCGACCGCCGATTGTGTGCCCGACGCGTTGGCCTGAGACGTCTCGGCCAACGTCGGCGCGCGAAATCCCCGGCTGTAGGATGCATAACTCGTGAACCCGGAGAATGGCCTGAACCGCAGCGCAAAGCGCGGCGAGAACGCGGATCCGAAATCGGTGTAGTGGTCATAGCGGCTGGACTGAGTGAAGGTCAGCATCGGAAAGACCGGTATGTTGACCTGATAGTAAACGCCCGCCACGTCGCGCCGGCCGTTGATTGCCTGCAGGTATACCGGCACGGCCAGGGCATTCGACTGATTGACGTAGTCGGTGACGTAATCGCTCTCGTGCAGAAACTGTGCGCCCGCGCCAAAGCCGACTGCGCCCGCGGGGAGCCTGAACAGATCCGTGGTCGAGGCCATGAGGTCGAGGGAATCGACCCGCGAAATGGCCTTGTTGTGATCCGCCATGTAGAGACCCGCGAGGCCATTGGGGGTGGCGCTGGGGTTGGCGAAATCGAACACACCGTTGTTCAGGATGTTGATGAGGCCGGCCACGCTTTCCTTGCCGGTCTGCGCGTTCTTGATCGAGCTCTGGGACTGGGTGAGCGACGCCCTCCAGATCCAGGCGCCGAGGTGCGCGGTTGAGAACGTGCCGTTCAGGCCGGCGGCGACCCGGTAGAATGTGCCGGTGGTCCGCAATACCTGTGGCTGACCCAGGAAGGTGTAGGTGAGCGGGGCCGGCACGCCGTATGGATTATAGGGGTTGCTGGCCGGGACGACGTTCGAGATCTGCGTCACGCCGCCGGTGATCGGGTTGTATTTGTAGTCGGTCGTGGAATCGGTGATGCCGTTGTATCCCTGATCCGTGATGGTGATATTGTGACTGCCCCAGAGATCCGCCCACGCGTTGATGTCGTGGGTCATGCGGATTACGCCGTGGAGCATGCCGGCAACGCGCTCTTCGTGGGGGTGCAGGGAGAGGCCGTTCGCGGTGTTGACGACGCAGGCGGTGCCGGATCCGGGTCCGTTCAATACATCCGCGCCGTTGACCGATGAACCACCGGAAGGACAGGGGTTCAGGGCGGCGCCGCCGCTGCCGACGCCGTTGGGCTCCCAAAAGTCCGGCCCGCCGGTCAGGGCGCCGAATGGCTGAGTGAGATAATTCTGCGCGCGCGTGTTGGACCGGTCTGCGAGCGTATAGCCGTTCTGGAGGAAGTAGCTGACGCTGCCCGTGACGTTATAGTGATCCGTGTCGAGGTTGCCGATTCCCCCGAGAACTGAAAATTTCCTGGTGGCCTCGCCGCCGTGGGTGGCATCGCCGTAGCCGGCGTTGAGCTCCAGTCCCTGGTAGTCCTTCTTGGTGATGATGTTTACGACACCGGCGGTCGCGTCGGAGCCGTACTCGGAAACCGCGCCGGTCTTCACGATTTCGATGCGCTGAATGTCGTTCATCGGAATCGAATTCAGATCGACGAATGTATCGGTTCCATTGGACGGAAATGCGTACGGGGCGACGCGCAGGCCATTGACCAGCACCAAAGTATACTTTTCTGGGAGTCCGCGCAGGGCGATGCCGGATCCGCCGGTCGCGCCATAGGCGAAATTATCGCCCCAGCTGTTGGCGGAATTCACCGCGATATTGCGCAGATAGTCCGCCACGGTCACGGCGCCACTGGAGCGGATATCCTTCAGACTGACCACCTGAACCTGGTTGAAACTGACCCGGTCGGTGGTTTGTATCAGTGATCCGGTGACCAATATGGGCTCGAGCACGGTCTGCGCGCCTTGAGAGTCGTTCGCCGGCGCCGCCACGGCGCTCGATGCACTGTTCAGCGGGCTCGTGTCGGCAAGGGAGGCGGACAGCGGTGCCATCGCGATCAGAAGCCCCACCATGGCACTGACGGTGTTCAGAGTTTTCATAGTGGCGCTTCGCTTGCATACCGTGAACATGAGACCCCCCGTGCTGGCGATTTTCGATCGCGTTGGCCAGAAGACACAAAAACTATATCGAATACTCTTTAGAAGGCGCAAATATTTTTGCGCCATTACCACATCGCGCGGGATTGCGTCATCGCGCCAGTGGGATGTTATTGCGTTGCGAGCGCGATTGGACGGCTCATCGCGCAGTCCCGCGCGCTTGATTGCGAATGTGGTGGTATAAAATACCAAAAATACTCGGGGAGACGCATAGACATACCTAAAATGGAATCGTTTGTGGTATAAGTCTGGTCCGGGTGGCAGCGCGCCTCCGAGAGCATTCTGGCTTGCCGCGGACCGTTGCCCATGGACATGCACAAGGCAGACGCAATGCGCCATCACGCTCCCGCCGATCCGGGACAGCTACTGAAGCGGTTCCGCGCCGCGCTCGACTGCGATGAGCCCGTGGCCGCAATCGCGGCCGGTCTGATCGGGCAGGATGTGGTCTTCGATGGGCTTTTCAGCTCGATGCCCATGGTGTATGCCGATTACGTCGCCTCCGGGCGGCCGCTGCGCCAGGTGGAGGAATTCATATCGGAGCACGTGCTGCCCTGTTATGCGAATCCGCATACCGAGGGCTCCTTCTGTGGCGGTTACTCCACGAGATTGCGCTGCGAGGCCCGGCAGACCATTGCGTCACTGTGCGGCGCGGACGAGCGTCACGCCGTCATATTCGGCGGAGCGGGTGCGACGTCGGCCCTCAATCGGATCGTCGGTCTCCTCGGCGCGGCGGGCCCGGCAGCGCGCCGCAGCGGAGTGCTGCCGGGGTTGGCCGCGCTTTTCGGGGCACGCGGCGGCAGCCGCCCGCGTGTGGTCATTGGTCCGTATGAACACCATTCGAATATTTTGCCGTGGCGGGAAAGCGGTGCCGAGGTCATCGAGATTGGCGAGTCGCAGGCGGGAGGCCCGGACCTCGAGCAACTCTCGGCGGTCCTTGCCGACAGCAAACGCGTACCACGTGTGATCTGTGCCTTTTCCGCCGCATCGAATATCACGGGGATCATGACCGACGTCGCGGCTGTCACGCGCATTGCCAAGCGGGCGGGGGCGCTGATGGTGTGGGACTATGCCGGCGGCGCCCCCTACCTGCCGATTGCCATGAGTCCCGAGCGCGGGGTCGAAATCGATGCCGTGGCGATTTCACCCCACAAGTTCGTCGGTGGACCCGGTGCCTCCGGCGTGCTGATCGTGCGGCGCGATGCGGTGGTGAGCAGGCGGCCGCAGGTATCCGGTGGCG
>JAJYTX010000258.1:1974-5172 GCA_021792815.1 Pseudomonadota bacterium | reverse complement strand
CGGCACGCCGTGAGCTGTTCCGCGCTTTGCGGGCGTTGCTCGGATAAAATGCCCCGATGAAACCCCTGGTTGGCCTCATCATGGGCTCCTCCTCGGACTGGGAGACGCTGCGGTCGTCCGCCGACATGCTGGACAGGCTCGCGGTGACATACGAAGTACGGGTGATCTCGGCGCACCGCACACCCGACCTGCTGTTCGAGTACGCTTCCCAGGCCCGCGAGCGCGGCCTGGAGGTGATCATCGCCGGGGCCGGCGGAGCGGCGCATCTGCCGGGGATGACCGCCGCCAAGACCAGCCTGCCGGTCCTCGGGGTGCCGGTGCAGTCGAAGACGCTCTCCGGACTCGACTCCCTGCTGTCCATCGTGCAGATGCCCACCGGGGTACCCGTCGCCACCTTCGCCATCGGCACCGCGGGAGCCGCGAACGCCGCGCTGTGCGCGGCCGCCATCCTCGCCAACAAATACCCGGCTGTCTCGGACGCGCTCGAGTCCTTCCGCCGCAACCAGACGGCCGCGGTCCTCGCCCACCCGGACCCGCGCAAGCCGGAACGCTCATGACCGTCGGCATCGTGGGCGGTGGCCAGCTCGGCCGCATGCTGGCGCTGGCGGGCTATCCGCTCGGGGTGGACTTCCTGTTTCTCGACCCTGCGCACGATGCGCCGGCCGGCCGCGTGGCGCCGGTGGTGCACGGGGAGTTCACCGATCCGCAACTGCTCGAGTGGCTGGCCGGCGAGTGCGAAGTACTCACCTTTGACTGGGAGAACATCTCGGTCGAGGCGCTGCGCGAGCACGCCTCGGCGCGGCACGCGCGCATCTGCCCACCGCTCGGCGCCCTGGCCGCGGCGCAGGATCGTGTCTCCGAGAAACGACTGTTCGAGCGGCTCGGGATTCCAACCACGCGCTGGCGCGCGGTAGGATCCGTCCGGCAGCTCGAGCGCGCGCTGAGCGAGGTCGGCCTGCCCGGCGTCCTCAAGACGCGGCGACTGGGGTACGACGGCAAGGGCCAGATGCGGATCGGCAGCCGCGAGGACGCGCGGCGCGCCTTCGAGTCCCTGGGTGACGTGCCGTTGATCTACGAAGGGTGGGTGCCGTTCGAATGCGAGGTGTCAGTCATCGGCGCGCGCAGCACACGGGGCGAGACCGCGGTCTATCCCCTGAGCGGCAACGTGCACGCCGATGGCATCCTGCGGCTGACCCGCGCCCCGTTCGGGCCCGCCTCGTGGCAGCGCATCGCAGCCCGCCATCTGGTCCGCTGTCTGGAGCATTTCCGCTATGTCGGGGTGCTCGCCGTGGAGTTCTTCGTCCACAATGGGAAGCTGATCGCCAACGAGATGGCCCCACGCGTACACAACTCCGGCCACTGGACCATCGAAGGCAGCGCCACCAGCCAGTTCGAGAACCACCTGCGCGCCATCCTCGGGCTGCCGCTCGGTTCCACCCGGGCGCTGGGGCACAGCGCCATGATCAACCTGATCGGCGAGGTTCCGCCGCGCGGGACACTGCTCGCCGTCGAGGGATTGCACCTGCACGACTATGGCAAGCAGCCCCGGCCCGGGCGCAAAGTCGGCCACTGCACGCTGGTCGAGGACTCGGCCGCCAAGCGCGACCGGCTGGCGCGTCGGCTGCTGCGGACACTGGCCCCCGGGGTGCGCATTCCACCGGCGCGCTAGCATAATCGGGCCACCATGTACATCGAGCCGTTCCAACTCAAGGATCTGCCGTTCCGGCTCAGCCCCGACCCGCAGTTCCTGTATCTGTCGAAGCAGCACGCCCGCGCCAAGGCGTACATGGAGTCGACGATCTGGTTCGCGGACGGTTTCGTGGTGATCACCGGCGAGATCGGAGCCGGCAAGACCACCCTGATCGAGTCCTTCCTGCGGGAAATCCCGCCAGACGTGGTGGTCGCGCAGATCAACCAGACACAGGTCTCGGCGATCGATTTCCTGCAATCCGTGCTGGCGCAGTTCGGCTTCGCACCCTTCAAGATGAAGAAAGGCGAGCTGCTCGCGACGCTCAATCAGTTTCTGATCGAGCAGTACGCCGCCGGCAGGCGCGTACTGCTGATCGTCGATGAGGCGCAGAACCTCTCGCTGCGGGTGCTGGAGGAGATCCGCCTGCTCTCGGGAGTCGAGACCACCCGGGAAAAGGTGCTGCGGATCATCCTCGCCGGCCAGCCGGAGCTCAACGCCAAGCTCGATGCGCCGGAGCTGGTGCAGCTCAACCAGCGGGTGCGGCTGCGCTTCCACCTCTCGGCCCTGTCGCAGAGCGAAACCGCCGACTACATCCGTCATCGGCTCGAGGTGGCCGGCGCCGGCAACCGCCGGATCTTCGAAGAGGACACCTACGCCGAGGTGTTCCGCTACGCGGGCGGCGTGCCCCGCCTGATCAACACGCTGTGCGATACCGCGATGATGTCCGCCTACACGGCCGACCGCGGCACGGTCACCGCCGCCGATATCGCCAATGCCGTCAGTGAGCTGCAGTGGACGGAGTTCTCGGCCCGTCCGCACCGGCACACCGTTTCCGCTGCGGCGCCACGCCCGGCCCGCGGGGACGCGCCGCTGCCGCCGCTGGCGCGGCTGATGGTCGTCGAGGCGGGCCGGACCATCGGGGAGATCCCGCTGCCGCCGGGCCGGATCATCATCGGCCGCACGGCGGACAACGACCTGCAGCTCGACAGCCGTTTCATCAGCCGGCACCACTGCCAGATCACCACCACCGCCCAATCCACCATCATCGAAGATCTCAACAGCACCAACGGCCTATACGTCCGGTCATCGAGAGTGCATCGGCGCTACCTGCGCGACGGTGACGTGGTGTTGATCGGCAAGCACGAGTTGATCTATGTCGATGAGCGCTCGATGCGCTCGCGCAATGCGAACGACACCCTGCCGGCCATCCCGGCGCTCGGCCACGACGACGACACGCTCGCGAGCGACGAACTGCCGCCCGAACTTGCCCTGGGACCGGGCCGGAATCCATCCTGAGCGGCGCGGCGCACCGCCCCCCCGGGGTCGGTGCGCGACCGTTAGGCGTGGGTCACCTGCAGAATGCTGTGGCGGATCTGCTCGCTGAGCACGAACTGGGCGTCGGCGGCGACGCGCATCAACACTTCGTCGAACTCCAGGGTTCCCGTGGCGCTGCTGCGGACCACGCCGCGGCGGCGCAGCAGGTCGATGAAATTCTCGAACAGCGAGCG
>JAJYTX010000258.1:0-1874 GCA_021792815.1 Pseudomonadota bacterium | reverse complement strand
CGGTACAGATCGATCTGGCGCTCGAGGTCGCCCTCGGGCAGCGCCTGCCGGGGCAGGGCCAGCAGGATCGTCGCCAGAAGGTTCACCGGCGTGACCGCCGCCGCCGCGTTGATGTTGCACATGATGCGGCCGGCCAGCTCGTCGACGGCCGCGGCCACCCAGGACACGCGCGTCTCATCCTCGAAGCGCCTCTGCCGCCACGGGCCGTGCCGGTCGAGAACCTCATCGAGCGCGATCGGCTCGCCGAGATTGACGCGCACGCGCCCGAATTTCTCCCGGAGCTTGCGCAGCGAGCGCACCAGCCCCAGCACAGTCTCCTTCTCCTTCGGCTTGCCGGAAAGCTCCCCGACGTAGGTCGCTCCCTCGACGATGCGCTCGTAGCCGAAATACACCGGCACGAACACCACCGGTCGCACCGGGTCACGCAGGAAGCTGCGCACCGTCATCGACAGCATGCCGGTCTTGGGCTTGAGCAGCCTGCCGGTACGGCTGCGCCCCCCCTCGATGAAATACTCGATGGAATGACCGCGGGCCATGATGGCCGCGAGGTACTTCATGAACACGACGGTGTACAGGGCATTGCCCCGGAACCTGCGGCGGATGAAAAAGGCCCCGCCCATGCGCAGAAACCGGCCGACGATCGGCAAGTCGAGATTGATTCCAGCGGCGATGTGCGGCACCGCGTAGCCGTTGACGTAGATCACGTACGAGAGCAGCAGGTAATCCATGTGGCTGCGGTGGCAGGGAACGTAGATGATCTCGTTTCCCTGCGCCACGCATTCCAGTGTCTCGAGATGTCCGACGTCGACGCCGTCGTACAGGCGACTCCACAGCCAGGTGAGCACCGGTTCGAAGAAACGCACGAACACGTGCGAATAATTGGCCGCGATTTCCTTGGCATAGCCCACCGCTTCGCTCAGCGCCGCGCGGCGCGAAATACCTTTCTCCCTCATCAGCTGCGCAACCGCGGCACGCACGGCGCGGGTGCGCAGCAGCCGGGTCACGACCGTGCGTCGGTGCGACAGGTCCGGTCCGATGCGGGCCGTGCGTCGCTGGACGTACAGCGCCCGCAGAGTGCGCGTCACGCGGCGCCCCCGCACCGCCAGGCCGGATTCCTCCCCGAGGAGACTGCGCAGCGAGATCGGCTCCTCGAACTCCACGCGCGTGTCGCGGCCGTTGAACAGCACCTGCAGCACCTTGCGCAGGCGCGTGGTGAGCGCCCAGTTCTCTCCGAGCAACAGCTGGAACCAGGACTTTTCCCGCTGCGGCGCCCTTCCCCAGTACACCGCGACGGGCACCAGGTCCACGTCGAGGTCGGGATCCGCATCGAGCGAGCGCAGGATCTGTGCGATCTGTGGCGGAGGCCGGCGGTCCAGGCGCTCGTTCCAGAAACCACGCAGGCGGCTGAGGTAGAAGTACGAATGCAGAGTGCCGCCGGCTCCGGCGAGACGTTTGCCCGGGCGGGGGAACTTGAACCGCGCGCAGACGTTCTGCAGCACCGCCAGATCGGCGGCGCTGCGCCGCTCGAGCACGTAGCACACCGGATGGCCACGGCCCCGCAGGCGCGCCCCGGCGTCCTCGGGCACCACCTTGAAACGCACCCACAGCGCGAGCAGCCGATGCAGCAACCAGTTCATGTTCCCCGAAGAAGGCGCGATCGTCCGCGCGGAAGTTTAGCGGAGGCGCCCCACCGTCGCAGGCAGGATGGTGCCTGGGGGCGGCAGCGAGCCCGTTGGGCGCAGGCCCCGCCCTCGCAGGCGGCGCGGGGCTGCGTCGTGGCTATTCGGGCGTGAGCCCGGGCAGGTCGAGCGCAATCAGAAAGTACTCGAACAGGTGCTGGATGACGGGGATCTGATTGTGCAGGTTGTGGTCAC
>JAJYTX010000257.1 GCA_021792815.1 Pseudomonadota bacterium | reverse complement strand
CGCCGATCTGAGGAAAAAGCTCATGCGCTACATCCGCCACTACAACAAGGCCCCGCGCACCGTGAAGTGGAAGTACTCCGACACCAGTAAGCGCCTCGGTATACATTCAGCTGTTACAGGCCACTAGCATGCCCCGGCAGCGATCGCGCCCTGGCCGGGTCGGGTGCCGCCCGGGCGACGCGCAGGGGTCACGGGTATCGGGCGAGCGGAGAGAAAAACGATGAACAAGCGGCTTGCGGCGGAGTTTTTCGGGACGTTCTGGCTGGTGTTCGGCGGTTGCGGCAGCGCCGTGCTCGCTGCGGCCTACCCGCATCTCGGCATCGGCTTCCTCGGGGTCGCATTGGCCTTCGGCCTGACGGTGCTCACCATGGTGTATGCGGTGGGACACATCTCGGGCGGACACTTCAATCCGGCGGTGACGGTGGGCCTGTTCGCCGGCGGGCGGTTCGGGGCGAGAGAGGTCATTCCCTACATCGTGGTGCAGGTGGCCGGGGCGATCGCGGCCGGGGCGGTGCTGTACGCCATCGCGAGCGGCAAACCCGGTTTCAACGCCGCGGCGAGCGGTTTTGCCTCCAATGGCTACGGCGCCCATTCCCCGGGCGGATACTCCATGCAGTCGGCGATGATCGTGGAGTTCGTTCTGACCGCGATGTTCGTGCTGGTGATCCAAGGGGCGACCGACCGGCGGGCCCCGGCCGGTTTCGCGGGGCTCGCCATCGGTCTGACGCTGACCCTGATTCACCTGATCAGCATCCCGGTGGACAACACGTCGGTGAATCCGGCGCGTAGCACGGGGGCGGCCCTGTTCCAGGGCGGCTGGGCCCTGCACCAGCTGTGGCTGTTCTGGGTGATGCCGCTGCTCGGTGGCGCCGCGGGGGGGCTGATCTATCGCACCCTGCTCGAAACAAAGGTCCCGCTGTCCACGGCGCCGAAACCCGATCCGGCGTGAGTGTGCGCGGGGCGCGCCGTCGCCGGCCCGGCCGCTGAGCGCTACAGCGCCCGCAACCGCTCCAGATAGCGCTGCTCGTCAGGCATGAGCCCCGCGCGCTGGGCTTCCCAGAGCGCCTCGGCCAGCCGCTCGATCATGGCGTGCTCGGCGGCATGCGGATCGCCGAGGCGGCGGCAGAGCGAGGCGTGAACAGCGGCGATGCCGGCCGGTCGGTCGGTGCAGACCTGCTCGCGAATCGCCAGGTGCAGTCCCAGGTGCAGGAAGGGGTTCTCGTGACCGCCCTCCGGGGTGAAGTCCTGCGCCAGCGCCTGTGGGGACTCGAGCAGCGGGACGTATTCGGCGTGCTCGGCGATCACCGCGGCAATCTGCGCCTCCAGAGGCTCGAGCGGCACGCCGGCGCGGTACTTGCGCCAGGACTCGCAGTACAGACGGCGCAGCTGATCGCGGCTCTGTCCGGCGAAGACCGGCATGGGGCTAACCTCGCACGGGCGAGCCGGCTCTTCGGGCCCGCGGCCGGCGCGCCGGCGCGGCAGGCGGCGCGGTCTTGTCGGGATACTCGCACAGGTCGGCGAGGATGCAGCGCGGGCAGTGGGGCCCGCGGGCGGTGCACACGTAGCGTCCGTGCAGCAGCAGCCAGTGGTGGGCGTCGCGCTTGAAGGGCGCCGGGGTGTTCGCGGCCAGCGCGCGCTCGACAGCGAGTGGCGTGCGGCCCGGGGCGAGGCCGGTGCGGTTGGCCACGCGGAAGATGTGCGTGTCCACGGCGATCTCGTGCTCGCCGTACACCATGTTGAGGATGATGCTGGCGGTCTTGCGCCCGACTCCGGGAAGCGCCTCCAACCCGGCCCGATCCGCCGGAAGGTGACCGCCGTGACGCTCGACGAGCTGGCGGCACAGGCCGATCAGATGGTGCGACTTGGCGTTGTACAGGCCGACCGGACGCAGGTACGGCTTCACGCCCTCGACACCAAGGGCGAGCATCGCCTGCGGCGTACGGGCGACGGGAAAGAGCCTGCGTGTGGCGGCGTTGACGCTCTTGTCGGTGGTGTGGGCCGAGAGCATCACCGCAACGAGCAGCTCGAAGGGGCTCGAGTACTCGAGCTCGCTCCGAGGGTGGGGATTGGCGCTCTGTAAGCGCCGGTAGAGGGCGCGGCGGGTGGCCGGATGCACGGGGTCAGCCGCAGGTGCCATCGGCAGTGCCGGTGGTGGCGAGGCGCTTGCGGGACGCGAGCAGCATCGCGCGCGCTTCGGCCCGGCGCGCGAGCCGCGCATGGTGCGCCGTGAAACGGCGGCGGTTCGCCTCAGGCTCGGGCGCCGGCGCTGCGGGGGTCGTGGGACGGGCTACCAGGGTGATGCAGTCCACCGGGCAGGGCGGCAGGCATAGTCCACAGCCGGTGCAGTGCTGCGCCAGGACGGTATGCAGGTGCTGGCGCGCACCGATGATGGCATCGACCGGGCAGGGTGGCAGGCACTTGGCGCAGCCGATGCAGGCGTCCTCGTCGATCAGGGCGAGCAGCGCCGGTGCCTCGAACCCATGGGCCGGGTTGAGCGGCAGTGGGGTGCGCTGCATGAGCCTCGCCAGCGCGGCGATGACCGCGGAGCCGCCCGGAGGGCACTGGTTGATCTCGGCCGCGCCGCGGGCCATCGCTTCGGCGTAGGGCCGGCAGCCTGGATAGCCGCAGCGGGTGCACTGGGTCTGCGGCAGCAGCGCGTCGATGTCGTCGGCGCTCGCCATGGGTGTCAGCTGACGCGCATGCCCGGTGTCGCCCCGGAGTCGGCCGACAGCAGGAAGGGCCCGCCGGTCTCGCCGCTCGCGGCGAGCACCATGCCCTCGGAGAGGCCGAACTTCATCTTGCGCGGCGCGAGGTTGGCGACCATCACCGTGAGCCGGCCCACCAGCGCCGCAGGGTCGTAGGCGGACTTGATGCCGGCGAATACGCTGCGGGTCTCGTTCCCCAGATCGAGCGTGAGCTTCAACAGCTTGTCGGCCCCCGCGACGTGCTCGGCGGCCGTGATGCGCGCCACGCGCAGCTCGACCTTCCTGAACTCATCGAGGGAAATGGTACCGGGTGCCGCCGCAGCCTGCGCCGGCGCCGCAGTCCCGGCGGCGCCGGGGGCGCCGCTCGTTCGCGGCCGGGCGCCGGCCGCCGCCGCAGGGGCCGGGGCCGCAGCGGTCCCGGCCGGCGGCTCGAACAGCGCGTCGAGCTGCTTCGGATCGACGCGTGTCATGAGGTGCTCGTAGTGGCGGATCGGGTGAGCCGGCGGCAGCGGCTGCCCGATGTCGGACCAGGTGCCGAACCCGGACAGGTTGAGGAATGCCGCCGCGCGTTGCGCGGTGGCCGGTAACACCGGCGCGAGGATGATCGACAGGATCCGGAATCCCTCCAATGCCGCGCTGCAGACGAAGTGTGCGCGGCGCAGGTCGGTCGCGCTGCCGCTCCGGACCAGTGTCCAGGGCTTTTCCTGATCGAAATACCAGTTGATCAGGTCGGCGAGGGTCATGCAGACGCGGATGGCCTTGGCGAATTCGCGTTCCTCGTAGAGTGATTGCACCGACCACGCCTGGCGCTGCCACTCCTGGAAAAGGCCGTAAGGCTCGGTCTTGCCGGCCTGCACGCTGCCGTGCGACAGCGCCCGCCAGTGCGCCGGGTCGCTCAGCGGCTCCGGGCTCAGTCTGTTCTCGAAATGCCTGGCGATGAATTGCGACGCGCGGCTCGCGATGTTGACATACTTGCCGATGAGATCGCTGTTGACCCGGGCCAGGAAGTCATCGGGGTTGAAGTCCAGGTCCTCGACGTTGGCATTGAGCTTGGCGGCGATGTAGTAGCGCAGCCATTCCGGGTTCATGCCGATCTCGAGGTAGCGCAGCGGGCTGATCCCGGTGCCGCGGGACTTCGACATCTTCTCGCCGGATACGGTGATGAAGCCGTGCACGTGCACGTTGTCGGGGACCCTGTAGGGCGGGCCGGCGAAGCGCAGCATCGCCGGCCAGAACAGCGTGTGGAAGTAGATGATGTCCTTGCCGATGAAGTGCACCTGCCGGGTGTCGGGCGCGGTGAGGAAGGCTTCGAAGGTGCGCGGCTCGCCGTTCGCCCGCGCCTTGCCGCCGTCGAAGTAGCTCTTCAGCGAGGCGAGGTAGCCGATCGGCGCATCGAGCCAGACGTAGAAGTACTTGCCGGGCGCATCCGGGATGGGGATGCCGAAATAAGGCGCATCGCGCGAGATGTCCCAGTCGGAGAGCCGCTGCGCGCCCGGCGCGCCACTCTCGCCCGAGAGCCACTCGCGCGCCTTGTTGGCAACCTGGGGCTGCACGTGGCCGGGCTGCTCCAGCCACTCGTGCAGGAACGCGACGCAGCGCGGGTCGGAGAGGCGGAAGAAAAAGTGATCCGAGGTCCTGAGCACCGGCTTCGCGCCGGTCAGGGTGGAGTACGGCTCGATGAGCTCCGTCGGTGAGTAGACGCTGCTGCAGACCTCGCAGGCGTCTCCGTACTGGTCCCTGGCGTGACACTTGGGGCACTCGCCCTTGATGTAGCGGTCGGCGAGGAACATGCCCTTGACCGGGTCGTAGAACTGCTCGACCGGCTGGCGATGGATCAATCCGGCGGCCTTCAGCCGCAGATAGATGTCCTGGGACAGCGCGACGTTCTCCGGCGAGTCGGTCGTGTGCCAGTGATCGAAGCCGATGTGAAAGCCCTCGAGGTAGCGGGGCCGGCCGGCCGCGACGCGCGCGACCAGTTCCCGGGGGCTGATGCCTTCGGCCTCGGCCTTGAGCATGATGGGGGCCCCGTGGGCATCGTCCGCGCCCACGAAGTGCACCCGGTGGCCCTGCATGCGCTGGAAACGCACCCAGATATCGGCCTGGATGTACTCCATGATGTGCCCGATGTGAAACGGGCCGTTCGCATAAGGCAGGGCGGTGGTGACGAAGAATGTCTCGCTCATCCGGGAATCTTACCGGGTGCGGGCGGGCCGAGACAGTCCGCCTGCGCCCGGCCCCGCGGCCCGCCGCCCCGGGGCGCGGCGCGCCTCGCCGGTGCTAGGCTTGCGGCCTCGATGTCTCGAATCTCCCCTTGTTGATCGCCTTCTGGTAAGCCTCCTCGGGGTCGATCAGGCGCTGCTCGAGCAGCTGTTGGATGGCGCCGTCCATGGTGCGCATGCCGAACTGGGCGCCGGACTGCATGGTGTTCTCGAGCTGGTCGAGCTTGCCCTGGCGGATCAGGCTGGCCGCC
>JAJYTX010000256.1 GCA_021792815.1 Pseudomonadota bacterium | reverse complement strand
AGGTCTTCGCGCCGCGCACGTTCTCCATCAGTTTCATGACGTGCGCCGGACTGAAGAAGTGCATGCCCACCACCTGCTCCGGACGCGAAGTGGCCGCGGCGATCATGTCGATGTCGAGCGTCGAGGTGTTGCTGGCAAGGATGGCGTGCGCGGGCGCAAAACGGTCGAGCTTCGCGAAGATCTCGCGCTTCAGCGCCGGATCCTCGAACACCGCCTCGATCACCAGGTCGACCGTCGAGAGCGCCTGGTAGTCGGTGCTCACCGTGAGCAGCGACAGCGCCCGGTCGGCGGCGCGCTGCTCGAGGCTGCCGCGCTCGACGGAGGTCGCGTAGTTGCGCCGGATTCCCGCCAGACCGCGCTCCAGCGCCTCGTTGGAAACATCCAACAGGCTGACCGGAATGCCGGCGTTGGCGAAGCACATGGCGATGCCCCCGCCCATCGTGCCGGCGCCGATCACCGCGGCGCGCCGGATCGGCAGCGCGGCGACCTCCGGCCCCACTCCCGGAATCCTGCGCGCTTCCCGCTCGGCGTGAAAAACGTGCATCAGCGCCTTGCGCTGCGGACTCTCACGACACTCGAGGTAGTACTGTCGCTCGAGCCTGAACGCCTCGGTGCGCTCCCGGGTGCATGCCGCCTCGATGGCGTCGCAGACCCGCAGCGGCGCCAGCTGACCCCGATACTTCTTCGCCAGCTTCGCTCTCCAGGCGGTGAACAGCGCCGGATCGACGCCGGTGATCCGGTCGCTGCGCGCGCTGGCGAGCGGCGGCAGACTGCCCGAGTCGGCGATGCGCCGCGCCAGAGCGATGGCCTCGGCGAGCGGCTCGGCGGCGATCGCCTCGATCAGACCGAGGGCGAGGGCGCGCGAGGCCGGCAACTGCACGCCCGAACTGATCGCCTCGAGCGCCGCTTCGGGGCCGGCGAGGCGTGTAAAGCGCTGCGTGCCCCCCGCCCCCGGGATCAGCCCGAGCTTTACTTCCGGCAGACCCATGCGGGCATCGGCCGCGGCCACCCGCGCGTGGCAGGTCAGCGCCAGCTCGAAGCCGCCGCCGAGGGCCGTGCCGCTGATGGCCGCAACCACAGGCTTGCCCGCCGCCTCCATCTCGGCCTGCACATCGAGCAGGATCGGCGGCGAGAACGCCAGCCCGGTGGCGATCTCGTTGATATCGGCTCCGGCCGGAAAGCTGCCGCGGGCGCCGATGACGATGCCCCGCACCGACGCATCCTGCACGGCGCGCCGGATGCCCTCCACCAACCCTTGACGCACCGGCAGACTGAGCGCGTTGACCGGCGGATGGTCGATCTCGAGCACGGCCACACCGGACTCGAGGCGATAGTTCGTAGCCATGGCGGTTTCCGCTGTCATGATCGGGCGATGGTACCCGCACGGCATCGGTCCGTGAACCGTTTCCGTGGCGCGCCCACGCCCCTGCGCCTCACCACGCATCGCCGAGGCCGCGGTGCCTCGTGGGCGGCGCACGGTGGAACGCCGTCTGTCCCGGCCGGTCAGTAGCTGATGACGTGCCGCTCGCGCAGCGCCTCGAGCACGCGCTGCGCGGCCTCCTCGGGGCCACAGCCGGTATCGAGCACCACTTCGGCGGCCTCGGGAGCCTCGTAGGGCGAGTCGATGCCGGTGAAATTCTTGATCTTGCCCTGCAGCGCGCGCGCATACAGGCCCTTGGGATCGCGCCGCTTGCACTCCTCGATCGAAGTGTCGACGAAGATCTCGATGAACTCGCCGGTCTCGACGAGCTCGCGCACCATGCGCCGCTCGGCCCGGAACGGTGAGATGAACGAGCACAGCACAATCGCCCCGGCGTCGACGAACAGCCGGGCCACCTCGCCGACGCGGCGGACGTTCTCCACGCGGTCGGCGTCGGTGAAGCCGAGATCGCGATTCAGACCGTGGCGCACGTTGTCGCCGTCGAGCATGTAGGTGTGCGCGCCGTGGGCATGCAGCTCGCGCTCCACGATGTTGGCGATGGTGCTCTTGCCCGAGCCAGAGAGGCCCGTGAACCACAGGATCGCCGGCCGGTGACCGTTGAGACGGGTGCGCGCGACCTTGTCGACCAGCAGCGCCTGGCGGTGGATGTTGGTCGCCCGGCGCAGCCCGAAGCTGATCATGCCCGCGCCCGCCGTGGCGTGCGTGAAGCGGTCGATGAGCACGAAGGCGCCGGTCGCGCGGTTCTCGGCGTAGGGGTCGAAGGCGACCGGGCTCGCCGTGCCGAGATTGCAGAAGCCGATCTCGTTGAGCCCGAGGGTCTTCGCGGCGATGTGCTCCAGCGTGTTGACGTCGGTCTTGTGCTTGAGGCTGGTGACCCGGGCCGGCACGAACTTCGTGCCGATGCGCATCAGGTAGGAACGCCCGGGCAGCATCGGCTCCTCGATCATCCACAGCACCTGGGCGGCGAACTGATCGACCACTTCCGGCCGGGCATCGGCCTGCGCCAGCACATCGCCGCGCGCCACATCCACCTCGTCCGTGAGAGTGAGCGTCACGGCATCGCCGGCGCGCGCCTCCGCCAGGTCTCCATCGGCCGTGACGATGCGCGAGATGGTGCTCTGCCGGCCCGAGGCGGCCACCACCACCCGCTCGCCCGGCCGTATGCGGCCCGAGGCCACGGTGCCGGAAAAGCCGCGGAAATCGAGGTCCGGCCGGTTCACCCACTGGACCGGGAAACGGAACGGCTTGTCCTCGAGCTCCTCGGCGACATCGAGCGCCTCGAGATGCTCGATCAGTGTCGGCCCCTCGTACCAGCGCAGGTGCTCGGAGCGGCGGATCACGTTGTCGCCGTAGCGCGCCGAGAGCGGAATGGGCGTGATGGAGCTGAACTCGAGCGCCTGCGCGAACCCCAGATAATCGCCTACGATGTGATGGAAGCGCTCGCCGGAGTACTCGACGAGATCGATCTTGTTGACCGCGAGCACCACGTGCCGGATGCCGAGCAGCGAGCAGATGTAGCTGTGGCGACGGGTCTGGGTGAGCACGCCCTTGCGCGCATCGATCAGAATCACGGCGGCCTGGCAGTTCGACGCCCCGGTGGCCATGTTGCGCGTGTACTGCTCGTGACCCGGGGTATCGGCCACGATGAACGAGCGGCGGGGCGTCGAGAAGTACCGGTACGCCACATCGATGGTGATGCCCTGCTCGCGCTCGGCCTGCAGGCCATCGACGAGCAGCGCCAGGTCGAGTTCCTGGTCGGTGGTGCCGTGCCTGCGGCTGTCGCGCTCGAGCGCGGCCAGCTGGTCATCGAGGATCAGGCGGGTGTCGTACAGCAGCCGCCCGATCAGCGTCGATTTGCCATCGTCCACCGAACCGCAGGTGAGGAAGCGCAGCAGCGCCTTTTCCGGACCGCCGGCACCGCCGGGGCTCACGCTGACTTCGGGATGTGCGCCGGAGATCATCGGGTCGCGTCCTCAGAAATACCCGTCACGTTTCTTTTTCTCCATCGAGGCCGCCTCGTCGCTGTCGATCAGCCGCCCGGAGCGCTCCGAGGTGCGCGTGGCGAGCATCTCGGCGATGATGTCATCGAGGGTGGCGGCGGTGCTGTCGATCGCGGCCGAGAGCGGATAGCAGCCGAGAGAGCGAAAGCGCACCCGGCGCATCTGCACGCTCTCCCCGGGTTTCAACGGCAGCCGCTCGTCATCGCGCATGATGAGCTGGCCGTCACGCTCCACCACCGGCCTGACGGCGGCGAAATACAGCGGCACCACCGGAATGCCTTCGGCGCGCGTGTACTGCCAGATGTCGAGCTCCGTCCAGTTCGAGAGCGGAAAGACGCGGATGGTCTCGCCCTGGCTGATCCGCGTGTTGTAGAGGTCCCAGAGCTCCGGACGCTGGTTGCGCGGGTCCCAGACGTGGCCGGGGGAGCGGAAGGAGAAGATGCGCTCCTTGGCGCGGCTTTTCTCCTCATCGCGGCGCGCACCACCGAAGGCGGCATCGAAACCCCACTGGTCGAGCGCCTGCTTCAACGCCTCGGTCTTCATCACCTGGGTGTGCAGCTGCGAGCCCGAGGTGATGGGATTGATGCCGCGCGCAAGCCCCTCCGGGTTGGTGTGCACCAGCAGCTTCAGCCCGTAGCGCGCCACCACCTCATCGCGGTGGCGGATCATGTCGCGGAACTTCCAGGTGGTATCGACGTGCAGCAGCGGAAACGGCGGCTTCGACGGATAGAACGCCTTGATCGCCAGGTGCAGCATCACCCCGGAGTCCTTGCCGATGGAGTAGAGCATCACGGGGTTGCGAAACTCCGCGACCACCTCTCGCAGGATGCCGATCGACTCGGACTCGAGGCGCTTGAGGTGCTCGGAGAGCCGCGGTCGGGACAGTGTGTGGGTGCTCATGCGCTCAGACCGCCAGCGGCGCGAGCTCGAGCGGCCCGCCGGCAATGAAGAACGGGTTGCGGAATTGCGGCTTGCCATACTGCAGCGGCTCGCCGCCCGGGGCGATCACCCGCCCGCCCGCCGCCACCAGCACCGCGTGCCCCGCGGCGGTGTCCCACTCCATGGTCGGTCCGAGCCGCGGATACAGATCCGCCTCGCCCGAGGCCACCAGACAGAACTTGAGCGAAGAGCCGACCGAAACGCGGTGACGCACCGCATAGTGATGCAGGTAGGTTTCCGTCTCCGGGTTCGAATGCGAACGCGACACGACCGCGGTCACCCCCTCGGCGGGGACCGGGCGCACGCGCAGGCGCTGCCGCGGACCCGCCACCGGCCCGTCCGTCGGGCGGGCGCAGCGGAAAGCGTACGCGGCGGGCACATCGCCCGCGTAAAGCATGCCGCTCACCGGCGCATAGACGACGCCGAGCGCCGGCCGCCCGCCGCGGATGAGCGCGATATTCACGGTGAAGTCCCCGCGCCGATGGATGAACTCCTTGGTGCCATCGAGCGGATCGACCAGGAAGAACACCGCGCCGACCTCGGGGACGCGCCCCTCGGCGACCGACTCCTCGGCCACCACGGGGATGTGCGGGGCGAGGCGGGCGAGATGTTCGAGAATGATCGCTTCGGAGGCGCGGTCGGCCTCCGTGACCGGTGAACGGTCTGCCTTGTGCTCGACCGTGAAGCCGCTGCGATACCGCGCGTGCGCGGCCACGCCGGCCGCGTAGGCCGCCTCGAGCAGAGCGTCGAGCAGTTCTGAATCGCCGATGGGTGACACGGGCCTATCCGTCAGACACGGACG
>JAJYTX010000255.1 GCA_021792815.1 Pseudomonadota bacterium | reverse complement strand
GTCCGGCTCGAGGTAGCGGAACGCAAGATCCTCGATTTCCCACTTCAGCTGCCACACGCCCAGCCGGTTTGCGAGGGGTCCGAATACCGCGCGCGCCTCGAACGCGAGCCGCTCACGCGCTTCCTCGGACGCGTCCCGGGCATGACGGAGGCTGACCAGCTGCTCGGCGAGCCGCGCCAGGATCAGTCGCGGGTCGCTGACGACCGCAAGCAGCATCTTGCGCAGCGTTTCGGCCTGGCGGGGCTGGAGTCCCTGGGCCGGCGACCAGTGAGCGCTCAGTCCGATCTCCCCGAGCTTCGAGAGCGCCACGGCGATGTCGCGTGCCGCCGGTCCCACCAGTCCCGCGAGGGTCTCGGTGGGCAGACCGGCCCCGAGCGCAGCCCGCGCCAGCACGGCCTTGGCTAGGGATTCATCCTCGGTGAGCGCGCCGAGGATCTCGGCCGCCTCGGTGGCCATGGCGAGCGTTCCGGGTGCGAGCGCAGCTGCCGTCTCGATCGTGCCGCGGGCGGCGGTGATCGACTCGAGCAGATCCGGTGGGCAGCGCTGCGTCGTCTCCACGGGCGTAAGTGCTTGATTGAACGAAATGTCTCAGAGACGCTTTAGGGCTATCATACCGACGGATCCCGGCAACGGAGTGCAACTTTGGCCGCGCCCTCACCCTGATGGTCAGCGATACGAAGCGGGCGAACCTCCCGCACATCGAGCGCCTCCCTGGGCTCACGCCTCGCTCCGAGGGCCCGCGGCCGGTCCGATACGAGGGTTATGGACCGGGTGGGGCCGTGCTGCTCCTCGAATGCCGCACCGAAGATCCCGAGCGCACTCGCGCTCGGTTGCGTCGCGCGTTCCGCGAGCACGGCGGGTATCTCGGCGCACAGGGATCGGTCGCGTATCTCTTCCAGCGTGTGGGGCTGCTGCGCTTTGCGCCGGGCGTGGATCTCGAACAGCTGACGCGGACGGCACTCGCGGCGGGGGCGGAGGATGTGAGAAGCCGCCCCGGCGGACCGATCGAGGTCCTGACCGATCCGGAGGACTTCGAGACGGTGCGTGCCGAGCTGTGCCGCCAGCCGTTCGCGCCGCTCGCCGCCGAGGTCACCGAGCGGCCCGCGCTCGCGGCGCGGCTCGACGGCGAGGCGGCACGGCGCATGAAGCGACTGATCGAGACGCTGGCGGCGCTCGAGGACGTGTGCGCCGTGTATACGAATGCGCAACTCGGCGAAGCGGATGGCCCGGTCACCGCCCCACTCGAAAATCGCTGACCCGGTCGGGAGCGGTCTGCCGCTCGCCGTCCCGTCGAATGGCAGTCACTGCGTGCGCGGGAGACGACGTGTGTATTGCACGGCCATCCAGCGCGCGTCGATGCCGTCAGTAGCCGACGACAGTCACTGACGTGATACGAGCCTCGCTGTCAGTGACGTCTTCGGCACCCTGGGTCACACTTCGATCTGACATGGAACGTGTCGAAATCGCTGTTGTGTGAGTGGGCAAACTCGGATACTGTTGCAACAGCAAACATGGTCAGGGGCTCAGGATGTCCGTCCCGCACCCCTCGCGCGTTGGGCTGCGCGGGTCTCGGGGCAGACGGAGGGGTCCGAATCGGACGGGCCGTCCGCTGTTGTCCCTATGAATGAGTAGGAATCAGAATGAGTAGGCGCCATTTGGGGGTGTAGTCATGATCGCAGGCTGCCATCAAAGTAACGCGATGGAGCGCGCCCGCACTCGGTTGCAGATGCGTATTGCGGAGGTCATCCGACGTCACCGTGAGACCACCGAATTCAGCCAGGAAAGGTTCGCGGATCACATCGGGATGCATCGGGCGCAATACGGCTTCATCGAACGGGGGAAAAGAGACCTGAGGCTGTCCACCCTGGAGCGGGTCGCGAAGGGCCTCAATCAGCCGATCTCGGCGATTCTGCGCGAGGCCGAGGAAGGCGCGAGGTAACCGCGCGGCGGGTTTCTGTCTCCCATGCCTCGGGATCGCTCGGGCGGCCGCGCTGTGCCGTGACGGGTACCGGCCGCGGGCGGCACGAATGACCTGAGTTTTCCCCACCCAGACCTGAGTTTTCCCCACCCACAGATGAAGTAGTGTTGTCCCGTCCGTCAGGCGTCGCGCGCCTGCGGCGCGGCGTCGGACTCGGAAGTCCGCGGTGGGGTTGCCCCTGGCGTGCATCAGGGCGGCAGCGGGATGAGGGCAGACGCGCAAGGCGCATGCACGGCGGTGTGCCCAGGCGGGCGCACGCGGATCGTGCGGGCCGTCCGCCCGCCCCGGCGGGCGGGGGAAGCGGCCGGCGGTTCACGCGTCGTCGGGCCCGGCTGGATCGCTGTTCTGATGCGGGATGCCGCTCACGGTCGGAACCAGAGCGGTTCGGGAACAGCGCACAGCGGCGCGGGCCGGCAGGAGTGCTGCGTCCGGTCCCCGACCCCTGACCCCGGGGACCGCGCCGCGCGGCGACGCGGAGCACAATCGCGTACCATGCCGGCACAGGACGCACGGAGCACCGGATGGCGTCCCGGATCCTCTCGCGGCGGCCCGGCTCCTGCCTCTACGGTCAGGCGGCGCGATAGCGCGCCAGGGCCTGCGACGGGGGAGTATGCTGCGCGCCGGCGCCCGCGCCAGCACCCGGTCCCGGCCGTTGGCGAGCCTGGTCCGGCTGTGCGCGACGACGCTCCGGCGGTGATAGGCTGCGTTCACCGATTGAACGGTTCAGTAGATGCTTGGCGACGTGTGCTCGAATGTCGAGATACCGGACGAGGTCCTGGCGTGCATTTGATCCCGGCTCGGCGGCGAGTCCCGTGCCGGAGCATTTCGCGGCGCAACAGCGGCTGCGTATCTTCGGGCTCGATCCGGGATCACGCACGACGGGCTTCGGTGTCATCGAGTGGCGCGGCACCCAATGGGCGCACGTGGCGCACGGGTGCGTGGCCGTGTCCGCCGCGCCGGTCGCAGAGCGCCTGCGCTCGCTCTACGAGAGGTTGAGCGAGCTGATCGCCCTTCACGGGCCCGGAGAGGTCGCGATCGAGCGCGTGTTCGTCAATCGCAACGTCGACAGCGCGCTCAAGCTGGGCCAGGCGCGCGGCGCGGCGCTGTGCGCCGTCCCGAGCGGCCTGCCGGTGTTCGAGTACGCCCCACGCGCCATCAAGCTCGCGCTGGTCGGCTCCGGGGCGGCCGAGAAACCCCAGGTGGCTCACATGGTTCGTGCCCTGTTGGCGATCGAGGGGCGCTTGGCGCCCGATGCCGCCGATGCGCTCGCGGTCGCCGTCTGTCATGCCCACTCCCGCGGCCTGCGGCGGCTTGCGGCGCACGGCGCGGTGCTCACGACCGCGGTCGCCGGCGACCTCTCGAGATGATCGGCTCGATCCGCGGACACATCCTCTCGAAAGCCCCGCCACAGCTGACCGTGGAGGCGGGCGGCCTCGGCTACGAGCTCGAGGCGCCGATGTCGACGTTCTTTCATCTGCCGGCGGTCGGAGAGGAAGTGCGGCTGCTCACCCACCTGGTGGTGCGCGAAGATGCGCACGTGCTCTACGCGTTCGGCACCGAAGACGAGCGACGGCTGTTCCGGTACGTCATCAAAGTCTCGGGGATCGGTCCGAAAATCGCCCTCGCGCTGCTCTCGGGCATCAGCGTCGAGGCGTTCGTCGCCTGCGTGCACAATCAGGATGTGACCGCACTCACGAGGATCCCCGGCATCGGGCGCAAGACCGCCGAGCGGCTGGTGGTCGAGATGCGCGACCGGCTGGCCGCGCAGTCCGGGGCCGCGCAGGCGGGCACACCCGACAGTGCCGAGACCGAAGCGTTCGGGGCGCTCATTGCGCTCGGCTACAAGCCTGCCGAGGCGTCCCGGCTCCTCAAGAGCGCAGGTCCCGGCGAGCATTCCACCGAAGAGCTGATCCGGCGCGCATTGAAGGGGGCGGTGAGGGAATGAGCGACGTGCCCGCGGACAGACCCATCAGCGCCGAGGCGACCCGCGAGGACGAGGTCGCCGAGCGGGCGATCCGGCCGCGCCGGCTCAGCGAGTACGTCGGCCAGGGGAAGGTGAGGGCGCAGCTCGAGATCTTTATCGGCGCCGCCCGCCAGCGTGCCGAGGCGCTCGATCATGTGCTGGTGTTCGGTCCGCCCGGCCTCGGCAAGACGACGCTCGCCCACATCATCGCCGCCGAGCTCGGCGTGAGTCTGCGCCAGACCTCCGGCCCGGTGCTCGAGCGGCCCGGGGATCTGGCGGCGATTCTCACCAACCTGCAGCCGCGCGACGTGCTGTTCGTGGACGAGATCCACCGGCTCTCCCCGGTGGTCGAGGAAGTGCTCTATCCGGCCATGGAGGACTGCCAGCTCGACATCATGATCGGGGAGGGCCCCGCGGCGCGTTCGATCAAGCTGAATCTGCCGCCCTTTACGCTCGTCGGGGCGACCACGCGCGCCGGCCTGCTGACCTCCCCCCTCAGGGACCGCTTCGGCATCGTGCAGCGGCTGGAGTTCTATGGAGTGGAGGATCTCGAGCACATCGTGCGCCGCTCCGCCTCCATCCTCTCGGTGCCGATCGAGGACGAGGGAGCGCTGCACATCGCGCAGCGCTCGCGCGGTACGCCGCGGATCGCCAACCGGTTGCTGCGCCGGGTGCGCGATTACGCGCAGGTGAAGTCCGACGGACGGATCAGCCGGACCGTGGCGGATGCGGCGCTCGAGCTGCTCGAGGTCGATCCGCAGGGTTTCGACACACTGGATCGCAAGCTGCTCAGCACCATCATCGAGAGGTTCGACGGCGGCCCGGTCGGTATCGACAGCATCGCCGCGGCGGTCGGCGAGGAGCGCGGCACGCTCGAGGACGTGATCGAGCCGTTTCTCATCCAACAGGGATTCCTGGTGCGCACCGCCCGCGGCCGGATGGCGACGCGCGCCTCGTACGAGCACTTCGGGTACAGGCTCCCGGAGCGCGCGGTCCAGGGACTGCCGCTGTTCGAGGACGACCGATGAGCGGGTTCTGCTGGCCGGCGCGCGTGTACTGGGAGGATACCGACGGCGGCGGAGTCGTCTATTATGCGAATTACCTGCGCTTCCTCGAACGCTCGCGTACCGAGTGGCTGCGCTCGCTCGGCTACTCGCAGCACACGCTCGCCCGGGAACCCGGGGTGCTGTTCGTGGTCGTGAGCATTACGGTCGATTACCTGAGGCCCGCGCGGCTCGACGATGA
>JAJYTX010000254.1 GCA_021792815.1 Pseudomonadota bacterium | reverse complement strand
AACGGGCTGGTGAAGGTGCCCGTGGGCCCGGTGACCGGCCAGAAGGCGAGCATGTCCGGCCGCGAGTGATGCGGGCGATCCCAGTCGAGGATGCCGCGCCGCTCAATGAGCCGCCCGCTCTTCAGGTCGTATTCGTACAGGTTGAATCCGAGCGCGTAGAAGCTGCGCCCGTCCCGCTTCGCGAGCACCATCTCGATCCGCCGCGGCGCCGGAAACTCCCGCAGGGGCCGGGCGTGCAGACCGGCGGCGGTGCTGTACACGGCGAACCGCGGCGGCAGCACCCTGTAGGAATCGATTCCGAGCCGGGTCGGATACTCGTAGGCGATCAGCTCCCTGCCGTCGGGCGTCACCGCGAATGCGAACATGCACCTCACCCGCTCCGCCGGCGTCGACAGATCGGCGCGGAACACCTCCTTGCCCGTGCGCAGGTCGATCCCGGCGATGCTCTGTGCGCTGTTGACCAGCACGTATGCGACCCGGCCATCGGGGGACGGGACGATGATGCTCACGAAGTCGTTGGCATGCGGAATGCGGTACTGCGAGACCACCCGCTGCCTCGCCGGATCGACGACGAACAGCCGGTCGGGTTTCGTGCCGGTGACGAGGTAATCGTGCGCCGCCGCCGGCCGCGGCATGACGGCGCCACAGGCGATGAGGGCGCAGCCGAGCACGGCCGCTGCCGGGAATCTGGTGCTCATGTCAGCCCTCCGCAGCCGCGGCGTGATTCATTTCTTCGGAAACACGGCGTCGGTATTGGGGTAAATGGGGTCGAGCTCGCGCCAGTCGTGCTGCGCCGAAGGCTTGCCCTCCTGCCACGACGGATGGTTGAGGGTGTCCGGCACCTGCGCCGGCCACCAGCACGGATCCGAGCAGCCGTACAGGTCGGCCTCCATCGGCTGGCACAGCGAGGCGACGCCGCCGAACGGATCGACCTCCCAGCCCGGATCGAACGTGGTGACGCATCCGGCCACGGTCTCCATGGCGGCGACCTCCTCGACGTGCCCCGAGTCGGCGGCCTCGAGCAGCAGATCGGCTTTGTGATTGACGGATTTCAGTCCACTCATGCGGCTCTCCTCGGCTCGATGTGGGCGCTGAAGAATTTCGGGTTGCGGGTGCTGATCTCGGCATACACGCGGATGCCGAAGTCGACCCAGCGCCGCAGCAGGTTGCAGTAGTGATAGGTGCGATGATGGGGATCACCGTAGCGCACCCAGGACTCGTGATAACAGCCGCCGGCGCACAGATTGCGGATGCGGCAGGTCGCGCAATGCGTGCCGTCTCGATCGGCGGCGCGCTCGAGGAAAGCCCCGAGCCTGTCCGCGGCGATGCCCTGCTCGACGCTGCCGAAGGTCGGCAGTTCCGAGCCGGTGAACCGATGGCACAGGTTCAGCCCACCCTGGTGATCGACGGCGAGCAGCCCGACGCCGGCGCCGCACGGCAGCGCCTTGCGCCGGCCCTCGTGCAGATCCGTCATCAGCTGATGCAGGTTCGAGAACCCGGTGTTTCGTCCCACGAGCGCCGCCGCCAGGTATTTCGCCCCCAGCCGCTCGAACCCGGCATGCACCTCGGCGAGCTCCGCCTCCGAGAGCGCATGGCCGGCCTTCTCCGAGGCGGTCACCGGCGCATAGCCGACTTCGTGGAAGCCGAGCTGCTCGCGCAGGTGCTCGTGGATGGCCTCGATCTCGGTCGTGCCGGCGGTGAGCGTGACCCGGGCGCCGACCGGCTTCGAGCGATAACGGGCGAGCAGCATGCGCACCTTGCGGGCGACCACCTCGTAGGTGCCGTGCCCGCCCACCGTGCGCCGGTTGCGGTCATGCACGGCCTGGGGCCCGTCGATGCTGACCGACAGCCCGAAGCGGTGCGCATCGAAATACCCGATGAGCTCCTCGGTGAGCAGCGTCGCGTTGGTGGTCAGGGAAAAGTCCACCGCCTTGCCGAGCCGGTTGGCCTCGGCCTCGGCGTACTCGACCACCTGACGGATCAGCGGCATGTTGCTCAGCGGCTCGCCGCCGAAGAACACGATGCCGACCCGCGGCCGCTGCCGGCCCTGCGAGAGCAGCAGATCGACGCTGCGCGCCGCCACCTCCATGCTCATGCGCTTGCCCTCGGCCGGCACGGCCAGATCCTCCTTGTAGCAATAGCGGCAGGCCAGATTGCATCCGGTGTTGACGTTCAACACGATGGTGCTGAGCGGATAGGCCTCGATGTGCACCCCCGAGGGGTTGATCGGCCGGCTGGCTCCATCGGCCCGCAGCACTTCCAGGCGCAGCAGCTTCTCGAGGCATGCGCTCACCTGCTCGCCCGGGAACCGGGCGGACAGCGCGCCGGCAATGCCCGCGGCATCGAGCGTCGCGTCGGCCCGCACCAGCCGCAGCACCTCCGCGCCGAGCGCATCGAGCTCGAACAGCGCCGTGGTCGGCACGTGCAGCAGCATCGTGCGCTCGCCACAGTCAACGATGTGAGCATTTGCAGTATCGAAGATCATGGTGCACCCGCTCAGTAGATCGGTGGATTGACCCAACGCTGCACCGTCACGATCAGGTGCGCCTTGCCCACCACCGCCCCGTGCCGCGCCCGATGGGTCGCCACGACGGACAGATCCCCGGTGTTGTCGGCCGAAAACGGCCGCTTCGGATCCGGTCCGCCCACCGCCGGCAGAAACCGCCCCTGCCCGGTGAGCCGGCCGGCAAAGCGGATGTCACCGCGTCGGGCCGCCTCGGCGTTGAACGGCTGCACGCTCCAGCTCACCGGCACCGCTCCGAGCGACACCGCCGTGCGCTGGCCGTCGGCCGCACGCACATCCGTATAGCCAATCGCCCGAAATTGCGCATCCACCGGCAAGAGCGTCCCGCCACCGAGCCGCGCAATCGCCAGCGCAGGCTCGACCTGCACCCGATCCACATGCCGGTACACCACCAGCAGATCCCCCCCGCTCAGCCCACCGACCCGCACCTCACGGTACCCCGCCACCGCATCCCCGGCCACCCGCACGCTCAGCACCAGCCCATAGGCCGCACGCCGCACCACCCGCACACTCGTCCCAGGCCCCAGATCCACCTTCCCGCTCAGCCCACGACCCAGCACAATCACCCGCTGCCTCGTGCCTACCTTCAGCGCTCGCGGCAGCACCGCCAGCACTCGCGCCGCACCACCGGCACGCTGCGCCACCCACTGCCCGCCCAGCTCGGAATGATCCGCCCAAAACCACCGCCCACTGATCCGCCGACCATCCGCAGAGGCAAAGTACACCTCGTGCACCGCACGGCCCCCCAGAGTGCCGGTCCCACGCCACTCAAACCCCGTGTACACCAGCGCATCCGAGCCCCCGCTCAGCCGCTCACCGTTCACATAATGCAGCACGTAGCGCGCCCGATACCGCTGCCAGCCCACCCGACGGATGCTCGCCGTGCCGTAATACGGCCCGCGCCACGCCGTCTCCCCACGCACAATCCACCGCCCCGCCAGGTCCGCCGGCCGCCGAGCCTGCCACTGCCTCCACGCCGCACTGTGCAGCGGAAACAGCTTCGCCAGCTCCCCGGGCAGCTGCGTGCTGGCAATCTTCCACCAGTGAATGTCACGGCTCCCGTCCTGATACTCCAGCGTCGGAAACTGCCCAACGTGAAAATTAATCAGCTTCAGCCACTCCGCCGCACTGCGCCGCTGCAGCGCCACGCGCGCCAGACTGTGACAGCGCCCGCACATCTGGTGCAGGTTGTCCGGCAGCTTCAGGTCCGGCACGTTCGCCCGCCGCTCCAGCGCAAACCGCCCCGCGCGCGTCTCCGAGGGCGCCAGCCCCTGTACCTCGCTCAGGTACTGAATGATCAGCCCCTGCTCCGCCCCGCTCAGCACCACCCCGTGAACGTGGCGCATCCGGAAAATCGTCATCGCCCAGCCTTCCGGGCTCTTGCGCTCCTCGCTGATCCGATCGAAATGCCCAGCCGGCCCCTCACGGTGACACCCCGAGCAGTGCATCCTCACCGCCGCCAGCCCCGCAGCCAGACCAGACCGCGCCGGCCCGCCCAGCGCCGGCTGCACCAGCGCCCCGCTCACCAGCACCGCCAACCCCATCCACACCGGCAACGCCGAAGAGATTTTCCACCGCATGCTCTTTGACCCTCGTGACCCCTTGGCTCTCATCATCATTCCGCACCCATCCTACCGCCACCCTGCCCAGGCAATCCCCCACCGCCCCACACCACTCCCTGACCCTGCAGCCACCTCAGCGCCTGCTCCACCGCCGCCGCTGGCCGCGATAGATGCCGCGCGGCACGCTCAATATCCATGTGTACCAATCCCAGAACGTCCAGCAACTCGGGCAGATCGACCGTCTCGACCTGCCAGACGCCCCGGGGGGCTTGCGCCGTGACAACCACACGGCGCATCCGGATGAGCAGGCCATCGAGCACCGGACGCCACTCGATGCGAGCGCCGGGCGGGCCGGCGCTGCGCTCGGGCCGCAGGGACTGATAGTGCGACGCGGCCTGGCTCCAGAAGGCGGACGGCGTGATGCGCGCCTGGCGCAGGTAATGTTCCGCCGCGGTGGCATTTCTGCGCTGCCAAAGCTCCAGCAGCCGCTCCCCGATGAATCGCTCGATCAGCTCCCACTGCCCGGTGGCCAGAAAGGTGTGCGCCGCCGCGGTCGCGACGTGGGCTGACCTCAGGGCTTCGTACACGCCCTGCCCGGACAGCGGGTCGAGGGCGAGCGCGGCGTCTCCGGCGCGCAGCAGACCCGGGAGGTGCCGATCCTCGGACAGCGTTGCCGTCGCCGCCCGCGCCACCGGGGCACTGTCCGCTGTCGCATCCGCCAGGAGCGCAGCCATCTGCGGCGCACCGCCGAGAAGCCGCGCCAGATGCTGCGCGAGCCCGGAGCGAAGCGAAGGTTCCGCGCGCGACGAGGTCACCTGAAGCCAGCTCATGCCCCGGCTGGTCGCCAGCCAGCACCATCCCTGCGGGACGGCCTCGATTCGGGTGACCAACCTGCCGGCATGCCGGTTGCGAAACCGCTGGCAAACGGAAATCAGCTCAGGACCCCTGCGCACTGTCCGCTGCGCGCGCCGGCCCCGCGCATCGATGACCACGCGGCAGCGCACCTCCCCGTGCTCCGTCCGGACCCGCCAGTCCGTCCCGAGGAGCTCATAGCCCAGCGAACGCTCTTTGCGAACGGTGACTCACCTGCCGAAGGCGTCG
>JAJYTX010000253.1 GCA_021792815.1 Pseudomonadota bacterium | reverse complement strand
GCACGGCATGGCGACGGCCATTGAGCAGCAGCAACAGCGGCACGAGGGCGAGCAGCGGCAGGGCGATGACGAGCAGCGAAGGGGAGATGAATGCGAATTTGTCCGTCAAGGGCACGAGCAGCCAGCCCGTGTGCATCGCCCGAGCCGCATTGGCCCCGAACTGGCTGACGGTGGCGCCTTCCAGACCCCGCAGCCACAGCGGCATGCCGACAGCCGCGGCCAGCACGGACAGGCCGAGCACGAGCACTGCGGTGTCATAACCCGGCCCGACCGGCGGCGCCTGCGTGCGCTGTCCGCCGCCGAGCAGTCCGATGCCGAACGCCTTGATGAACGTGGCGAAGGCCACGGCGGCCGTCAGCGCCAGGCCCGCACCGGCAAGCGCCAGCGTCAAGCGGCCGCCGAGGCTGCCCAGGTGGAAGCCCTGGAACACGGTCTGGAAGGTGAACCACTCGGTCACGAAGCCGATCAGCGGCGGCATGGCCGCGAGGCTCATCGCCGCGAACAGCGCGCCGAGACCGAACATGAAACTCGAGGCGCGCAGCCATCCCCGCTGAGCGAGCCGGTAGGAGCCGCCGGCCACATATACGCCGTCGGCGGCGAGAAACATCCCGCCCTTGGCGAGCGAATGTCCGGACAGATGCAGCACCGCCACCGTCCAGGCGAGGCCGGCGAGCGCACTGTGCCCGTCGGCCCGGAAAAGCAGGCTCGCGCCCACGGCCGTGACCGCGATCGCCGCATTCTCAGCCGTGGAGAAGGCGAGCAGGCGCCGCCAATCGTCCTGCTGGAAGGCATAGAGCGCCGCCAGGATGGAGGTTACCGTGCCGACGACCGTGACGAGGATGCCGAGAGCGGTGAGCCCGCCGCCGACCGAGAGCCAATCGACGAGCGTACGGGAGAGCGCGAAGAAGGCGGCATTGAGCACCACGCCGGAAAGTATCGCGCCGGTGGCGCCGCTACCATTGCCGTAGGCTCCGGGAAACCACTCGTAGAACGGCAGCAGTCCGAGCTTGGCCCCGAATCCGCCGAGCGCCAGCAGGCCGATCCCGATGCGTGCGCCGGTAGAGAGCCGGTGTGCGCCGAGCGCAAAGCGCTCAAAGCCCACGGCGCCACCGGCGTGCCCGGCGAGCAGCAGCAGCGCCAGGATAATGGCCACCGCGCCGACCTCGAGCAGCCCCAGCATGTACAGCGTCCGGCGTCCGGCCTCGTGCGAGGTGCGCTCCGAGAGGATCATGACCGCGCCGCCGAGGCTCATCAACTCCCAGGCGATGAGCAGGGCGTAGGCGTCCTGCACGCCAAAGATCCCCAATGCTCCGATCAGCGAGAGCGCCACGCCGACGAGCCAGACCGGACGCGCACGGCGGATCGGCGTGCCGAGCGCAACGGCGAGCGCCGCGGGCAGCAGGCCGAAGCCCATCAGCCACAGCGCCTCGGGCGAGTAGTGCAGCCGTACCGCCTGCCCTGCCAGGGCAATCGGCACGGTCAGCCAGCCGGCTCCCTGAGGCAGCAGGCGCAACGCCGCGCCGATGCCTGTCGCGGCGCCGAGCGTGAGTAACCAACGGGCCGGCGTGCCGAGGCGCGCCAGCGCGAGCAGCAACCCGGTGACCCATAGCCAGAAG
This sequence comes from Pseudomonadota bacterium, assembly GCA_021792815.1. The sequence continues at coordinate 3,574 of JAJYTX010000253.1, read as the reverse complement.
GTCGCGATCAACAGCTCAGACATGTGGCTGCTCCGGCCCCGGCGCGTCCGGCGTAATCCGCCCGGCGCGGACCCGCTGCGGTGCGCGTCCGAGCAGCACCAGCAGTGCCTGGATGATCGCCGCAGGGTTGGGCGGGCAGCCCGGCAGGTACAGATCAACCGGCAGTACACCGTCGAGACCCTCGCCGCAGGCGTAACCGCCCGCCACGGCACCTCCCGATACCGCGCAGGTACCGGTGGCCATCACGAAGCGCGGCTGCGGCATGGCCTCGTAGGTGTTGAGCAGGGGAGCGCGCATCGCGTACGTGATCGGTCCGGTGACCAGCAGCAGGTCGGCGAAGCGCGGCGAGGCGGTGAAGAACACGCCGAAGCGATGCAGGTTGTAGTAGGGATTGTCGAGCGCCTGCAGCTCCGATTCACAGCCGTTGCAGGAGCCGGCATCCACGTGCCGGATGTGCAGGCTGCGGCCGAACACCCGGCGGATCTCGCGCTCGAGCCTCATCCCGTCGGCAGAGGCGGCCACTTGCCTCCACACGAGGTCTTCGCGCCGCCGGCTGCCGAACGCCCACTCGTCTGACGATGTGAAGGCCCCCGTGGGGCACGCCTCGACACAGAGCTGGCACACGACGCAACGTCCGTAGTCCACCGTCACGCGCGGCTCGCCTGCTGCCGCAGCGGGACGGATGGCGCCCGCGAGACACGTGTCGAGACACTCGCGGCAGTCCTGCTGGCATTTCGCCGGATCGAAGCGCGGCATGCCGAGAAAGCCGGCCTGGCCGGGCTCGGCGCCCGACCCGCGCCAGCGGCTCGTCGCCTTGCCGCGCGTGAGCCCGTAGAGCGTCCACAACGGCGGCATCTTCAAGGCCATCGGGGCGCTCCTTCAGCGGGCACAGCCCGCCACCGTCAGGCCGAAGCTGGCCTCGTTGATCGCGTAGTCCATCATGTTGGTGTCGTGCACCGTGTAGGGGAACACCCGCCAGTTCGAAAAGCTGGGTGACTTGATTTTCACCCGCGCAAGCCGGCCTTGCGCATCGAGATGCACCGCATAGTAGGCGGTGCCCCGCGGGGTCTCCGCCCAGCCGAGTCCTTCGCTTGCCGGCGGCGGCCGGCAGCCGGCACGCGCAGCGCCCTCGGGCAGTCCCTCGAGCACGGCCCGGATGAGCCCGATACTGTGGGTGATCTCCTCGATGCGGACCTGTTGGCGGGCGTGCGCATCGCAGCCGTCTCGCACCGCAATGCACAGCGGCAGCTCGCCATAGGCGCCGTACGGCTGGTCCCGGCGCGAGTCGCGGTCGATTCCCGAGGCCCGCTCCACCGGACCGGTGGCGCCCTGGTCGAAGGCAAGCTGCCGGCCGAGTACACCGGTGGTGATCAGCCGGTCGAGATGGCTGTTGGTGGAGGCGAGCTGCTCCGCATAGCGATGAAATGCGCTTTCGAGCGCCGCCAGGCCGGCGCCCAGCCCGGCAAGCGCCGGCTCGCGGCGCAACCCGCCCGGCACCACCAGCCCGCGCAGCAGCCGGCTGCCGCTCACCCGGGTGTTGATCTGTTTGCCGAGCTCCTCGAGGTACTTGCCCTGCGCCTCACCGACCTTGAGCGTCGTCGTATGACAGAGATGTCCGAGGTAATGCAGGTGATTGTAGAGTCGCTCGAGCTCGGCGAGCAGGACGCGCAGCCAGGCGGCGCGCCGCGGCACCTCGCAGCGCGCCGCGGCCTCGACCGCCTGGCAGTAGGCGAGCGCGTGCGCCACGCTGCCGACACCCGAGACGCGCTCGGCGAGGACGGTTCCGAGTGCCGGGGAACATCCCTCGAAACGCTTCTCCATGCCGCGATGCTTGAAAAACAGCTGCGGGTGATAGTGCAGGATCGCCTCACCGATATAGAAGAAGGTGAGCTGGGTCGATTCCAGGACGTCGGCGCGTACCGGCCCGAAGGGCAGCAGCTGCACATCCTCGGGCGTGGGACCGGCGAGTTTCGGCAGCTGCGCTGGCGAGGGTGCGTAACACAACGGCGGATGCGGGCCCGGTACCAGGGCAGGCCGTTCAAGCGCGGCGCCGGGCAACAGCACCAGCGGCTCCGGCAGGGGTTGTCCCTCGAAAGCGATGCCGCACAGGTCGGTGGTCTCCCGTTCGTACCAGGACAGCAGCGGCGCGACCGGCGCCAGGCTTGGGGGCGGGGAGTCCTGTCCCGCCCGGCAGCGCCACTGCTGCGGCGGCTGGCCGCGGCCGGGATGCAGCACGTAGCGCAGCTCCGCCGCCGCCTGGCCCTCCGGGAACCATGCATACATGAACTGCATGCGGGCGCCGGCATCGAGAGCCGCCCGGCAACGCTGCGCAAGCTCCGCAGGTCGGACGTCTGGTATCGGGACCGCGGGCGTCGAGCCGCTCACCGGGCGCCTCCGCCGAGCTGTGCGGCGATGACCGCGAAGTAATGGCTGAAGGCGCTCGGCCACCACAGGCCCATGGCGAGCAGCGGTATGAGCGCCAGCCACATCGGCAGCACACACCAGAGGCGATCGGCCTGCCGCAGCGGCCCGCGGCCGGGCGCGCTCGCGGCCCGCGGGTTCTCGCCGAAGTACATGGCGCGGAAGTGGTTGAGGAAGCCGACGAAGATCACCACCAGCAAGCCCAGCATGACGAACACCGCCCAGGCATTGGGGCCGGCGAGGCCGGCGCGCAGAATGGTGAACTCGCTGAGGAACAAGCCGAAGGGCGGCGCGCCGGTGATGGCCACGGCACCGGCCACCCACAGCGCCCCGGCAACCGGCATGCTGCTCAGCACGTGATGAATGCGCCCGATGCGCTTGCTGTGAAAGGCCTGTATGGCGTCGCCGGCGCCGAAGAACATCAGCGACTTGTTGAGCGAGTGATTGAGCATGTGATAGAGGGCGCCCGCGATCCCGAGCGGCCCCCCGAATCCGAACCCGAGCGTCATCACGCCCATGTGCTCGACGCTGGAGTAGGCCATCAGGCGCTTGACATCCGTCTGGCGCGTGATGAACAGCGCTGCGATGGCGAGCGACAGCGCGCCGATCGCCACCACCACCGTGCGGGGCAGCACACCGAGATGCACGGCATCGGTGACGCCGATGAAGCGCACGATGCCGATCATCGCGGTGTTGAGCAGCGCGCCGGAGAGCATCGCCGAGACCGGCGCCGGACCTTCGCTGTGCGCATCGGGCAGCCAGGTGTGCATCGGGGCGAGCCCGACCTTGGTGCCGAAGCCGATGAACACCAGCAGGAACGCCGCGAGGGCCACGGTGGGGTTCAGCTGCGGCGCCACGGCGCGCAGCGCCGCCCAGGTGAGATTGTAGGTCGGTCCGAGATGCAGGCTCCCCGCCCAGTAGTAAAAGACGATGCCGAGCAGCGCCAGGCTGATGCCCGCCGAGACCACCACGATGTATTTCCAGGCCGCCTCCACGCCTTCGCGCGTGCGCTCGAACCCGACGAGAAAGGTGCTCACCAGCGTGGTGAGCTCGATGGCGATCCAGTACACCCCGACGTTGTTGACCAGCGGACCGAGCAGGGTCGTCAGCGCAAATCCGGCGAACAGGGCATAGAAGCGGTGCAGACGCGCCG
>JAJYTX010000252.1 GCA_021792815.1 Pseudomonadota bacterium | reverse complement strand
GCGGGCACGTCGAGCGCCGCGTTGAACTTGGACGAGAGATTCTGAAAGGCGACGAGGGCGGTCACCTCCACGATGAAGTCGTCGCTCCAGTGTCGTTTGAGGCGCTCACGCAGCGCATCGTCGACCCGATTGAGTGTCATGGCCTCGGCGTATTCGAGCGCGAGGCGCTCCTGCGCATCGAACAGCGTGCTCGAGCGCCACTCGGCAAGCTCAGCGATCTTCTCGAGGGACACGCCACGACGATGCAGTGTCGCGCTGTTCACGTCGACGCAGAACGCGCAGTGGTTGATCTGCGAGACACGCACCGTGATCAGCGAGCGCAGTGCCGGGGACATCGGCGAGGAACGCCGGTCCAGGGCGCCGTACAGCAGCGCCAGGGCCGCGAACACCCAGGGCGATCGCCCCCAGAGCAGGCTCGGATCGAGCACCCGCCCATAGGTACGCCGCTGCTTCCAGAAGAACAGGCGCAGAAGCCATGGATAGCTCGTCTCAGGCTTGCCGCTCACCAGGCGCATCGGGAACCTCCAGCGAATGACGCCACCGCGCCCGCAGCAGACCCGGCCGGCCCATCGGACAGTGCATGGCCCGCCACTGTACCACGCCACCTCCGGCGCCGATGGCGGGCACGCGGCGCCGACCGCCTGTTGATCGCGCACGCGCCGGCGGCCGGGCGTACCACGCCTCGATTGAATGGGAACGGTTGGTCCAGTAGAGTTGTGTCCTCCTCGGACGTGTCGCGCGAGGCCGCGGCGCGCGGGCGCGGCAGGTGTGACCCGACCTGCCCGCACGCTGGTCGTTGCCTGAGCGATCCGGAGCCCCATCCATGAAACAGCGTGTCCTCGGGACCAGCGGCCTGCAGGTGTCGGCCATCGGCTATGGCTGCATGGGACTCAACCACGCCTACGGCGCGGGCATCGGCCGCAGGGAGGCCATCGCGCTGATCCGCGCCGCCGTCGAGCTCGGCGTGACCTTCTTCGACACCGCGGAGGTGTACGGGCCGTACACCAACGAGGAGATCGTCGGCGAGGCACTCGCCCCCCTGCGCGAGCAGGTCGTGATCGCGACGAAGTTCGGCATGGACATCGTCGAGGGCAGGATGGTCGGCACCAACAGCCGCCCGGAGCAGATCCGGCGCGTCGCCGACGCCTCGCTGCGCCGGCTGCGCGTCGAGGTCATCGACCTCCTCTACCAGCACCGGGTCGACCCCGCGGTGCCGATCGAAGACGTCGCGGGCACCGTGCGCGAGCTCATTGCCGCCGGCAAGGTGAGACACTTCGGCCTGTCCGAGGCGGGCGCACACACCGTGCGGCGGGCGCACGCGGTGCAGCCGGTGACCGCGCTGCAGAACGAGTATTCGCTGTGGACCCGCGACCCCGAAGCCAACGGTATCTTCGAGGTCTGCGCGGCACTCGGCATCGGCCTGGTCGCCTTCAGCCCGCTCGGCCGGGGATTCCTCACCGGCGCGATGGGCAAGGACACCGTCCTCGCCGCGAGCGACTTCCGCCGCCAGCTGCCGCGCTTCACGCCGCAGGCGATGGAGCACAATCAGGCGCTGGTCCAGCTGCTCGAGCGCATCGGGGCCGGGAGATCGGCCACCGCGGCGCAGGTCGCGCTCGCCTGGATTCTCGCGCGCCGCCCATGGATCGTGCCGATCCCGGGCACGACGCGGCTGTCGCGGCTGCGCGAAAACCTCGGTGCGGTCGACCTCGCGCTGAGCGACGAAGAGCTGGCCGGGATCGACCGCGCGGCCGCGGCCATCCCCATCGAGGGCGAGCGCTACCCCGAACACATGCAGGCGGCGACCGGCCGCTGAGGCCGGCTCAGCCGTCGGCCGATTCGGCGTGATGCGCCTGGCGGCACAGGCCGTGATCGGCGAGCGTCGCAATGACCCGGCAGTCACGGATCCGATGCCCCTGCCGATGGGTCAGCATCCGCTCGAGCTCACCCCGCAGGCAGGTCAGCATGTCGATGCGGCGATTGACCGCCTCGAGCTGCCGGGCGGCGATCTGGTCCGCCCGCGCGCAGTCGGAGTCCTCGTGACCGCTCAGCGCCATCAGCTCACGGATCGCCGGCAGCGGGAAACCCAGCTCGCGCGCATGCCGGATGAAGCTCAGCTTCTGGCGATGCGCTTCCGCGTAGCGCCGCTGCCCGCCCGCCGTACGGATCGGTGCCGGCAACATCCCGATCTGCTCGTAATATCGGATGGTCTGGACTTTGCAGCCGACCGTACGGGCGAGTTCGCCGATCGGCATCGGGTTACCGCGCATGCTTGAAGCTCCAGTGACTAGAGGTTCTAGGATAGAACCCCAGGCCGGGCGGCTCAAGGGCACCGCCCCCTCCCAGGACCCCCATGCCGCACGACCCCTCGCCTCCCGCTCGTCCTGATCCACAGCCTGCCGCCGGGCGGAGCGCGGATCACGGGCGGGGGCCAGCGCATGCTCATGCCCATGCGCACGGGCAGGATCACGCAGCGCCTCTCGATCACGGCCATGGCGCCAGCGAGCGCCGTCTGCTGGTCACCCTCAGCATTCTCCTGGCCTTTACCGCCGTCGAGGCCGCTGGGGGATGGCTCGCCAATTCGATTGCGCTGCTCGCCGAGGCCGGTCACATGCTGGCGGACTGCGGCTCGATCGTGCTCGCCGTCCTCGCCCTCCAGGCCAGCCGACGCCCGCCCGACGCACGGCACACCTATGGATCGAGTCGCTACCAGACGCTGGCTGCGTACACCAATGGCCTGATTCTGCTCGCCCTCTCGATCGGGGTGATGATCGAGGCGGTGCGTCGTCTGCTCGCCCCGCCCGCGGTCGATGGCAGGCTGATGCTGCTCATCGCGCTCCTCGGCGGCCTCGCCAATCTCGCCGCTTTCATCACGCTGTCCGGCGCCCGTTCCCTCAACGAGCGCGGCGCCCGCGCCCATGTGGCCAGTGACCTGCTCGGCTCGGCCGCCGCAGCCGGCGCGGCGCTGCTGATCCTGGCGTTCGGCTGGCGCGTCGCGGATCCGATGTTCTCCATTGTCGTGTCGCTGCTGATCCTGCGCTCCGGCTGGAGACTGACGCGCGAGGCCGGGCACGTGCTGCTGCAGGGCACGCCGCACAGGGCCGAGCCCGAGTACATCGCTCGCGATCTCGAGCAGCTGCCCGGCGTGCGCAATGTGCATCACCTGCATGTCTGGTCATTGACCGGGGAACTGCCGGTGGTGACCCTGCATGCGACGGTCGATGCGCACTGGGATCCGCAGCGCGTCCTGCAGCACATCCTCGAGCGCCTGCGCGATCGGCATGGCATCACGCACGCGACGGTGCAGCTCGAAGGCGGACAATGCCTCGATGAAGGCGAGTACCGCTGTCACCAGGCGTGATCGGCGCATGCCGCCCGATCGCACAACGCCTCGCCAGACCGCGCGCCGCAGGCGCATCATCGCGCCTCCCGCCGCGGCGCAGGATCACCCCGCATGAGTCCCCTCACCCTGTTCGGCCTGATCGCCGTGACCGCGATGCTGGTGTTCTATGCGATCGAAGACCGCCACCCGCTGTGCATCCTCGGTTTTGCCGTGGCGTGCGCCCTGGGCTCGATCTACGGGTTCCTGCAGGGCGCCTGGCCGTTCGGTCTCGTCGAGGCGGTCTGGAGCCTCGTGGCGCTGCGCCGCTGGCGGCAGAAGGCCCGCACCGCGCGCACGGACGGCTGAGGCCGCGTCCCGGCGTTTTCCGCCTGCGATCGCCCGCGCCCGGTTCAGCGCTCGCGCGGGCGGCGCTCCATCGCGCCCCCCGCCGACCGGTCTCTACTGCCTGCGCCCCGACTGCCGCTTCACCTCGAGACGACCGCGCTGCAGGATCAGTTCCGTGTAGCCGTTGGGTTGCTGACGGCCTTTGAACACCAGGTCGCAGGCGGCCTGGAAGGCGACGCTGCGCTCGAAGTCCGCGGCCATCGGCCGGTAGGCCGGATCGGCGGCGTTCTGGGCGTCGACCACGGCCGCCATGCGCTTCAGGGTCGCCCGCACCTGCTCGGCCGTGCAGACGCCGTGATGCAGCCAGTTGGCGATGTGCTGGCTCGAGATGCGCAGCGTCGCCCGGTCCTCCATCAGCCCGATGTTGTGGATGTCGGGAACCTTTGAGCAGCCGATGCCCTGATCGATCCAGCGCACCACGTAGCCGAGGATGCCCTGGGCGTTGTTGTCGAGCTCCTCCTGGATGGCCGCGGCCGGCCAATCGGCGGCGGCAGCCACGGGGATGGTCAGAATGTCCTCGAGCCGGGCGCGGGCGCGGGACTTGAGCTGCGCCTGGCGCGCCGCGGCATCGACCTGATGATAGTGCAGGGCATGCAGCGTCGCCGCCGTCGGCGAGGGCACCCAGGCCGTGTTGGCGCCGGCCTGCGGATGAGCGATCTTCGCGGCGAGCATGTCGGCCATCCGGTCCGGCATCGCCCACATGCCCTTGCCGATCTGCGCCCGCCCGCGCAGTCCGCAGGCGAGGCCGATGTCGACGTTCCAGTCCTCGTACGCCTTGATCCAGACGGCGCCTTTCATGTCGCCCTTGCGGATCATCGGCCCGGCTTCCATCGAGGTGTGGATCTCGTCGCCGGTGCGATCGAGGAATCCGGTGTTGATGAAGACCACCCTGCTGCGGGCGGCGCGGATGCATTCCTTGAGGTTGACGGTCGTGCGCCGCTCCTCGTCCATGATGCCCATCTTGAGGGTGAAGCGCGCCAGGCCGAGCAGATCCTCGACGCGGCCGAACAGCTCGTTGGCGAACGCCACTTCCCCGGGCCCGTGCATCTTCGGCTTGACGATGTAGATCGAGCCGGTGCGGCTGTTGCGCAGCTCGCGCCCGCCTTTCAGGTCATGCAAGGCGATCAGCGAGGTGATCACGGCATCGAGCATGCTCTCCGGCACCGGGCTGCCGTCTTTCAGGCGGACCGCGTCGCTCGCCAGCAGGGAGCCGACGTTGCGCACCAGCATCAGGCTGCGCCCCGGCAGCACCAGGGGCCGGCCCGACGGGTCGGTGTAGGTGCGCTCCCGGTTGAGGTGACGGTGGACCGTGCCACCGCCCTTGGGAAACTCCGCCGTCAGGGTGCCCTGGATCAGTCCCAGCCAGTTGCGGTACGCGAGCACCTTGTCCTCGACGTCCACCGTGGACACCGAATCCTCGAGGTCCATGATCGTGGTGATCGCGGCTTCCAACACGACGTCGCTCACCCCTGCCGGATC
>JAJYTX010000251.1 GCA_021792815.1 Pseudomonadota bacterium | reverse complement strand
GGATCGCCGGACCGGCGCTCAAGCGTGAGCGCTGGACGGCGGCCGTGACGCCGGCCGTCGCGGGACAGGTCGTCATGGTGAGCACCGCGATGGCGTGCCTGGTGGCCTCGTTCGTCGCCAACGACTTTTCAGTGGTCTACGTGGTACAGAACTCCAACTCCGCGCTGCCGGTGTTCTACCGGGTCGCGGCAGTGTGGGGCGCGCACGCCGGCTCGCTGCTGCTGTGGATCTTCCTGCTCGGCTGCTGGACGGTGGCCGCCGCCATCGGCACCGCGAAGCTGCCGCGGGACTTCGCCGCGAGGGTGCTCGGGGTCCTGGGCACGATCAGTCTCGGGTTTCTGCTGTACACCATCATCACGTCCGATCCGTTCCTACGGGTCAATCCGCCGTGGCCGGACGGGCAGGGGCTCAACCCCATCCTGCAGGATCCGGGGCTGGCCGCCCATCCGCCCATCCTCTATACGGGATACGTCGGTCTCGCGGTCGCCTTCGCCTTTGCCGGCGCGGCGCTGCTCGAGGGCCGGCTCGATCGGGAGTGGGCGCGCTGGACGCGGCCCTGGACCACGGCGGCCTGGGCGTTTCTCACCTGCGGCATCGCGCTGGGGAGCTGGTGGGCCTACTACACCCTCGGCTGGGGCGGGTTCTGGTTCTGGGACCCGGTGGAAAACGCCTCGTTCATGCCCTGGCTGGTGGGCACGGCGCTCATTCACTCGCTCGCCGTCACGGAGAAGCGTGGCTTGTTCAAGAGCTGGACGCTGCTGCTGGCGGTGCTCGGGTTCTCGCTCAGCCTGCTCGGGACCTTTCTGGTGCGCTCGGGGGTGCTCATCTCGGTGCACTCCTTCGCGGCGAGTCCGGGGCGCGGAGAGTTCATCCTGACCTTCCTCGTCATCATGATCGGCGCGGCGCTGGCGCTGTACGCGTGGCGGGCCCCGCTGCTGAAATCGGAAGCCGGCTTCGAGCTCACCGCGCGCGAGTCCTTCCTGCTGTTCAACAACATCCTGCTGGTGACCGCCTGCGGCACCGTGCTCGTCGGGGAGCTCGCGCCCATCGTGTACACGGCGCTCGGCCTAGGCAAGCTTTCGGTGGGACCGCCGTATTTCAATCCGACGTTCCTGCTCTCGATGCTGCCGTTGCTCGCGCTGGTGGCGCTGGGCGTGCACGCGCGCTGGAAGCGCGGCGGCTTCGGTGTGCGCAGTCGCACGCTGCTGGTCACGCTCGCGGTCGCGGTGGTGGTGGGCTGCGCGGTGGTGTTCGGTGTGTTCACCGGTGGCGGGCTGCTGGCGGTGACCGGCATGACCCTCGGCGCCTGGATCGTGCTGTCCTCGCTCCTCGATCCCATCGAGCGGCTGCGCAAGCGCATCTCCATTCCGCGCTCGGTGCTCGGCATGACGATCGCGCACATCGGCCTCGGCATCTTCGTGTTCAGCCTCACCGCGGTGCAGGGTTTCACCATCGAGCACGACGTGGCGCTCGCCAACGGAGGGGTATCGCAGGCCGGCCCGTACACGTTCCAGTTCCAGGGCGTCCATCGCCTGCAGGGGTCCGATTACGGCGGCGTCAGCGCCACGGTGCTCGTGACCCGGCACGGTCGGCAGGTCGCGGTGATGCACCCGGAGAAACGCGATTACTGGGTGCAGCACATCGTGACGACACACTCGGCGATCCGCATGTACGACGGCAGCAACATCCTGGTGGCGCTCGGGCAGGACCTCGGGGACGGGCGCTGGAGCATGCGGCTGCAGGTGCGCCCGCTGGTGACCTTCATCTGGATCGGCGCGCTCATCATGGCCGCAGGCGGCCTGCTCGCGATCTCTGACCGTCGTTACCGCATCGTCGCCGAGACAGCGAGCGAGCCGGCCGGTGCCACCGCACCGGGGACGGCGTCATGAACCGTTACCTCATCCCCCTTGCGGTGTTCGCCGGGCTGGTGGTCGTGCTCGCCATCGGCATCGTCGAGTCTCCGCGGAAGGACCTGGTTCCCTCGCCGCTCATCGGCAAGCCGGCGCCGCAGTTCGCGCTGCCGAGCCTGATGGACCCGGCGCACGAGGTAACCTCCCAGCAGCTTCGCGGCCACTGGTATCTGTTCAACGTGTGGGGCACCTGGTGCGTCTCGTGCCGGATGGAGCATCCCGAGCTGGTGCAGATTGCCCGCACCGGGCGGGTGCCGATCATCGGGCTCGACTGGAAGGACAGTCGCGCCGATGCGCTCGCGTTCCTCAAGGAGGAGGGCGATCCCTATCAGCGCATCGCGGTGGACCGCCAGGGAAACGAAGCGATCCGCTGGGGTGTGTACGGCGCGCCGGAAACCTTTCTGGTGAACCCCCAGGGCATCATCGTGTACAAGTACATCGGCCCGATCACGCCGCGCGCCTGGACGCAGGACATCCTGCCGCACCTGCCGCCACAGACGGCCTCGAGGTCTTAAGATGCGCGCCAGCCCCAGCCTGTTAGCGAGAGCCCTGCTGCCGGCCCTGCTGCTGTTCGCGCCGATGGCGCTCGCCATCGCCCCGACGCGGATGCCGACGCCGCAGCTCGAGGCGCGGTATGAGCGGCTGATCCACGGCTTCCGCTGCATGCAGTGTCAGGACGAGTCGCTCGCGAACTCGCCGGTGAGCCTTGCCGCCGACATGCGCCGTCAGATCCGGGTCATGCTGCTCGCGGGTGATTCGGATCAGCAGATCCGCAAGTTTTTCGTGTCCAGGTATGGTTATTTCATCCTGTTCAAGCCTCCGTTCGTCGCCCGCACCGCTTGGCTGTGGCTCGCTCCCGGGGTGCTGCTGCTGATCGGGGCGGCCGCCGCGGTCCAGGTCATCCGCCGGCGGGCGGTCATGGTGATCCACGATGACGAAGAGCCCTTGGACGACACCTTGTCGCGGGAAAAGCGCAGCTGATGGTCATATTCATCCTTCTCGCCACGGTGCTGGTCATCGTCGGCGTCGCCTTGGTCGTGGTTCCGTTGGTGAGGCCGCTGCGCTCGCAGCTGCCGCCGGCACGCTGGACGGCGCTCGCCGTGTGTGCGCTGCTCGCGGCAGGCTCGGCGGGGCTTTACGTGAAGCTCAGCAACTGGAATTGGAGCCAAACCCCCGGCGTCGACTCGCCCGAGTCCATGGTGGAGCGGTTGATCCATCAACTGAACCGACACCCCGCCAACCTCGATGGCTGGCTGATGCTCGGCCGCTCCTACGTCGTGTTGCAGGAGTACCCGCTCGCGGTGCGCGCCTTCCAACGGGCGGACGAGGTGGCGCACGGCAGCAGCGCGCCGGCGCTGGTCGGTGAGGCCGAGGCGATGATCATGATCCGGGAGTCCTCCCTCGATGGACGGGCCGGTGCGCTCATCGAGCGGGCGCTCACCCTGGACCCGAATTCTCCCAAGGCGCTGTTCTTCGGGGCGGCCGCAGCGTTGCGCCGGGGGAATCTCGTGCTGGCTCGGACCCGCTTCAGCAAGCTGCTCGCCATGAATCCGCCGGCCAATGTCCAGGTGGTGCTGAAACACGAAATCGCGGGAATTAACAGCAAACTTGCGGCGAACGCGACGCCTAAAGCGGCGAAAATTCAAAAACCGGCAGGACGCTGAATGCCCGGACAAGCGACGGACGGTACGGAAGCAGGAACCCTCGCGGCTTGAGCAGGGTCTTAATCTCTTGCGGTCAGCGCCGCAGAGGTTTATCACTGTTTCCTGTTCCCGATGGAGGAGAACGCTCATGATTCAGCCAATTCATGAGGGACCGCAGTCCCGCAAGGGCATCCCCAGCCGCGGATTCGCGTCCATGAGCCAGGAACGGCAGCGGCAGATCGCCAGCATGGGTGGCAAGGCAGTGCCCGACAGCAAGCGAAGCTTTTCCCAGAACCGCCAGCTGGCGGCCGAGGCGGGCCGCAAGGGTGGCCAGAGCGTACCGGATGCGAAGCGCAGCTTCTCGCAGAACCGGCGCCTCGCGGCCGAGGCGGGCCGCAAAGGTGGCCAGAGCGTGCCCGATGAGAAGCGCAGCTTCTCGCAGAACCGGCGCCTCGCGGCCGAGGCGGGCCGCAAGGGTGGCCAGGCGAGCCACCACGTTCCGGCGACCGATCGGGACTGACCCCGGAGGGTGACGTCCCGTGTCGCACCTCGGTCCGTGTTGCCCGAGCAGCATCCCTTGAACTGAAGGATCGTGGGAACCGCTGCTCGGGCGTGCAGCGTATCTTGCTGGCGCACTCGGCGTTTGACGCGCCGTTGACCGGTACGGCCCGGCGTATTATTGTTCCAGTCAGACTAGGGGAGCCCCGCCAAGGGGCTGAGAGGCCGGTGGCGCATGGGCGCGGCACGGCGACCCTTCGAACCTGATCCAGTTCATGCTGGCGTAGGGAAAGTTCCGGACTGTTCCTTTCTCGCGGCGTGGCTGGGTTTCCTGCGGTTGATCCGCTCAAGGAGCCTCCACGATGAATGAACTGCCGGGACAAATTCATGACGCGCCTCAGCGCGGCCCCCGAAATGGCGCGGACAAGGCCCAGCAAGGGTCAAGCCCTGCCGTTCCCCAGGTGGTCGCCCGCTCGTTGCCCGCTTCGCGCAAGATCTTCGTGCCGGGCACGCTGCACGGGGACGTGCGGGTGCCGATGCGCCAGATCTCGCTGCACCCCTCGAGCGCAGAGCCGCCGCTGACGGTCTACGACTCTTCGGGCCCGTACACCGATCCCGAGGCGCGCATCGACATCGAAAGGGGCCTCGCGCCGCTGCGCGAGCGCTGGATCCGCGAGCGCGCGGACGTTGAGGAAGGCGATGGCCGGCCACGGCGTTGCGAGGATGATGGAGCGGCAGGCGAATCGGCGGCGGCGCCGCCGTTTCCCACGGTTCGCCGGCCGCTGAGCGCGCGCCCCGGACGCGCGGTGACCCAGCTCGCCTACGCCCGCGCCGGGATCATCACCCCGGAGATGGAATTCATCGCCATCCGTGAGAACCTCGGACGAGCGGCGCAGCCGCCGGGTGCGCGTGACGGCAACGATTGGGGCGCCGACATCCCGGCCTACGTGACCCCGGAGTTCGTGCGCGCCGAGGTGGCCGCCGGCCGCGCCATCATTCCGGCGAACATCAACCACCCGGAATCCGAGCCGATGATCATCGGGCGGAACTTCCTGGTGAAGATCAATGCCAACATCGGCAATTCCGCGGTCAGCTCCTCGATGGCCGAGGAGGTCGACAAGATGGTCTGGGCCACCCGCTGGGGCGCCGATACCGTCATGGACCTGTCGACCGG
>JAJYTX010000250.1 GCA_021792815.1 Pseudomonadota bacterium | reverse complement strand
TGCTCGAGTGGATCGGCAGCCGGTCGGTCTCGACCAGCAGCAGGATGAAGAAGGCGGCCACCAGGAACAGGTGCGCCGGACTCCAGTACACGGCCGGATGGCCGGCGAGCAGGTGATTGACCACGAAGGGCAGCATCGCCTTGGCGAGCAGCGTGATGCCGACGAACACCAGGATCAGTGTCGGTTCGGCGAGAATGCCGAGCATCACCGCACGCGATGCGCCGATGCCGCCGTAGGCGCTGCCCGAGTCGAGCCCCGCCAAAGTGATGAAGAACGAGCCCAGAGTCAGAATGAGTCCACCGCCGAGGATGTCACCCATGTCCGAAAGCGGCAGCGGGTAGTTCGTCAGCACCGGGATCAGGATCGGTACCGTCAGCATGCAGGTGAAGGCGACGACCGGTGCCACCCAGTAAACGAAGCTCGCCGTCTCGGGCACCACCAGCTGTTTGTGCAGGAGCTTCCACAGGTCGCGGTAGGGCTGAAGGATCCCGGGGCCCTGCGCGCGCTGCAGCCGCTCCTCCCACTGCAGGATCATGCCCTGCAGCAGCGGCGCCAGCGACACAACGGCGAGGACCTGGGCGATCTGCAGCAGGATGTTGCGCGTCACGCCTCATCCTTTCCCGGCGCAATCGGGCCGCGTCTCGGACGGATGCGTTTCATAAACGCAACGATCCGCTTCGAGCGGGCACACGGCTCGCGCCACGCGCGCAGCGTGGAGAAGGGACTCGGGACGAACTCGGGTCTCATGCGCTACCGCTCCTCCGTCGCAACGACGGAACCGGTAGGCATCATCAGCCGTTGGCGGCGGTTCTTATTGCAGGAGGAATGCCATCTCCCGGCGAGTCAATATACACAGGCGGTGGGCCACCAGCAAGCATCGGGCCGGTCATTCGAAACGCTTGCCGGCGGGCCGTGGGGAGTTCTAGACTGCCGGTTCGATGGGAGATGGCATGCCTCCCCGAATCGCCGCGTTCCGCGGCTGATGATGCCTGCAATGGTAGGGTCTCGGACCGACATGAGCAGGCAGATCCTTGCAGTTTCAATTGGCTGAGCTGACCGCGCTGTTGGAACAGCGGCTGCTGCGCGGCGAGCATCTGACGCTCTATGGTCCGCGCGGCAGCGGCAAGTCGACCGTGCTCGCGGAATTGCACGCACGGCTGCGGCGCAGCGCCGTTCCCTGCGCCTACTCGGCCTCCACGACCGCGCTCGATGACCTTACCCGGACGCTGGAGCGCGCCTATCCCGGGGTGGACACACTGGAAGTGGGGCGTCGCATCGCCCGTGCGCGCCTGTGGAGTGCCGCGGATCAACGGCCGGGAGTGCTGTTGCTCGATCACTTCCAGTGCCGCGGCAGCGCCACGGCGTGCTTCCTGCGGCGGCTGCACGGCCAGGTCGCGGCTGTGTTGACTGCAGTCGATGTCGACACCGGGAAGGAGCGCGGCCGGTTGCGTCCGTGGCGTTATGGGGCGATGTCGGTGCGCATGCCGTTGGCGACGCCGCGGCAACTGCGGCGGCTGCTCGAGCAGCGCTGGGGCGCTCTGCGGCTGGCGGCGCTCGATGCGGGCGCGGCGCGCGTTTTCATCGCGGCGGCGCGCGGCCGGCCGGGATGGATCGTGACGTGTGCCGAGCTCGCCTGCGAGCAGCGCTACTGGCGCGCCTGCGGACCGCTGGTCACGGTGCTCTGTGTGGACACGGAGGCCGCCGTGCGCTACCGCGCGCTCGCGCTGCTGCGCGGCGCATCGGCGCCGAGTGCTGTCGGCTGCCGGGCCGCTCAGGGATCCTCGGCCACCGCGGGCGGATCGGCGGTGTCGGGATTGATGACGCCGAAGTGCGCCGGCAGGTAGGCGTAGAACAGCCGCACGTGCTCCCGATGAAGCAGCTCGAGGAGCCGCTGCGCCTCGGTCGGCGTCACGATGAACTCCACCTCGACCGTGAGCGAGCCGGCGAGCTCGAAGAAGCGGGCCTCGTGCAGCAGGTGATGGCGGCCGAAGCCGGCCATGGCCTTGAACGCCGAGCCGCCGCGAATGCCGAGGCGGTTACCTTGTTCGAGCAGCCATTCCCACACGAGCTGGCCGCGATGGCGATGGTCCTCGTGGACGTAGAACCGGAAGAACGAACCCTGCATGATGCGCCGCTCCCGAACAGGCCGGTCGAGTCTATGCCCCGCAGCCGGGGGGGCTCAATCTGCGGCCTGTGGGCACCGGCCGCTGTGGCGCGCCTCACCTCTGAGGTTTCGACGGAGGAACATCTCTTATTAATTTCATTAATATCAATAAAATACAGTGATTATATCATGTTAATTCCCGCTGACGTCCTGGCCGTGGCCGGCGCATCACTGATCGCCGATAGGCACATCAACGAATGGCGGCGCGGCTGGGCGGTGCCGCATGCTCAGCCGGTGCGCGACGCGGCGCCGCGGCCGGCTGACCGCCCGGAGCGTCAGCCCGAGGAGGATCCCGCATGAACATCGGAGAGGTGTGCAGTCGAGAGGTGTACATCTACCGGGCTGGCGAGCCGCTGGCGAGTGCCGCGGCGGAGATGATCAAACGCCGCGTCGGGGCCCTGGTCGTGGTCGAGAGCGCACCGGGCCTGGTCCGGCCGATCGGGATCGTTACGGATCGCGACATCGTTCGCGGTCAGGTTTCTCTCGGGAAGGAGCTCGCCGGTCTCACGGTCGGGGATGTGATGACCCGTGACCCGTTGACCGTGGCGGAGTCCTCGGGTGTCGGGGAAGCGCTCGAGCGGATGCGGTTGCGGCGGGTGCGCCGGGCGCCCGTGGTGAGCGAGTCCGGAGACCTCGTGGGCATCGTCTCCCTGGATGATCTGTTGCCGGTGCTGACCGAGGAGCTGCGGGCGCTCGCGCGTCTGGTGGGCAGCCAGTCGGGTCACGAAGGCCGCTCGACGTCCCTGCCGGCGCAGAGCTGGCCGGGCCCCTAGGACGGAGCGCGTGACGGACGCGGGTGCGTAGATCCATTGCTGCCCGCGCGGGGCTGCAGGCCGGGGACCGGCGCTCGCGGGAGCCGCGGGCGCAAGCCGGACGCGTACCCGCGGCCGGGGTGCGGCAACGGTCCCGGGCAAACGCTGGCCTCGCCACGGATCGCGCTCTGCAGAGTAAGGTCGCGTTTCTCTCCGATCCGCGTCACTTTGCCGGACATCCGCGCACCGTCGAAGTCATCGAAACACACTTCGCCTGGGTGTTTCTGGCCGGCGCACGTGCATTCAAGCTCAAAAAGCCAATGCGCCAGGCGTCGATGGACTACCGCACGCTGGCGGCCCGCGAAAGCGCCTGCCGGGCGGAGCTGCGGCTCAATCGGCGGCTCGCACCCGGGGTCTACCGGCGAGTCGTTGCGCTGCGGCGCACGCGCGCGGGAAATTTCTCGCGCCGGGCGGGCGTCCGGACCGTTGACTGGCTGGTGGAGATGCGCAGGCTCCCTGCCGCCCGCAGTCTCGACCGGTTGTTGGCGCAGCGGGCCGTGCGCGGGCGCGATCTGCAGCGGCTCCTGAGAAGACTGACGGCGTTCTTCAGACAGGCAGAGCGGCGCCCGCTGAGCGATCGGGCCTACCTCGCGCGGCTGCGCCGCCAGATCGTGCACAATGCGCACGAACTCGGCGCGGCCGATCTCGCCCTGAATTCCCGGCAGGTGGCGCGGCTCGCCCGATCGCAGCTGCGGCTTCTCGCCGAACATGCCGCGGTCTTCACCGGCCGCGGGGCGCATCTGGTCGACGGACACGGAGATCTGCGGCCGGAGCACGTGTTCCTCGGCGCATGTGCATCGGGCGCCTGCGTGATTGACTGTCTCGAGTTCGACCGCGACCTGCGCCGGCTCGACCCCGCCGAGGAGATCGCGTTCCTCGCGCTCGAGTGCACGCGGCTCTCGGCACCGCGGGTCGCCGCGCGCCTGGTGGCCGGCTACCGCAGCCTCTCGGGCGACCGGGTTTCGCGGGCGCTGAGCGAGTTCTACATGAGCCGGCGCGCCGCGGTGCGTGCCCAGATCAGCGCATGGCACCTGAGGGATGAGGCGTTCGCCGCCGAGCGGCGCGCCTGGCGTGCCCGGGCCTGTTCATACCTTTCAGACGCACTGCGCCTGAGCCGTCGTGCCGCCGCGAGCGCGCGTCTGGCCGGCAAGACCGCCCCGGGCGATGTCCCGGTCATCCGCCGCAGGGCGCCGGCCAGTCCTCGAGCAGCGGCGCCACGGGCACACCCGCGAGCATCCGGCGCACGAGCTCGCCGAACAGCGGCGCGACCGGCAGCGTGACGAGTTTCGATGCCGCGGCGCTCAGGCTCGGCGGCCGATCGACTCCCGTGCTGTCGGTCATGACGATGCCGCAGATGTCCGCACTCGCCATCAGCGCTGCGAGCCCACCGGAGGTCGGCGCGTGCGTGAAGGCCACCCGGACCGATGCGGCCCCGGCGCGCCGGCAGGCCTGCGCCGCGCGAATCAGCGTTCCGCCGGTGGCGCACAGGTCATCGAGCACGATCACACTGCGACCGCAGACCTCGCCCGCGAGGCGGCCGGTTGAGACGACATCCCTCGCGCGGCGTTTGGTCACGAACGCGAGCTCGACATCCGGGCCGACACGGGCGGCGAGCCGTTCGCTGAAGAGCTGCGCGCGCTTGATGCCGCCGACATCCGGTGAGACCACGGCGAGCGCACCCGGGAGCGGCTCGACGGCGAAGTGCTCGGCGAGCAGTGCAAGCGCCGTGAGGTGCACGGTCGGAATGCGGAACGCATTGTCGAATGCGGCGGGATTGTGCACATCCAGACTGACTAGACAATCAACGTGGGTCGCCTCGAGCAGTTGTGCGACGTAGCGCAGGGTCAGCGGATCGCGCAGCTGGGTGCGCCGATCCTTGCGGGCAAACGCCAGATACGGCAGCAGCACGACGATCGATGCCGCGCCGGCATCGCGCAGGCCTTGCAGCAGGAACAGCAGCCGGACCAGCCGCTCGCACACCGGCGCGCCCGCCGATCCGGCGAGGTGCTGCAGCACGAACACATCGCGGCCGCGCACCGACTCGAGGGGCCGCAGCTTGAACTCACCGTCTTCGAAGCGCCGCTCCTCGATCGGCAGCATTGCCAGTCCGGCGTGCCGGGCGAGCGCCGCAGCGGCAACGGAGCTTTCGGTGAGCGCGGCGAGAACCGCGGGTCTGGTCATCGGAGCCTGCTCGCAATGCTGTGTAACATGGGGAAGCCTGGGTGCGGCGCGCTCAGGAGTCGGCCACGCGCAGG
>JAJYTX010000249.1 GCA_021792815.1 Pseudomonadota bacterium | reverse complement strand
TCAGGTCGAACCGGCCGGCGAGCGCGCGCGCCAGCCCCTCCCGGCCGCTGGCCACGTGATCCACGCTGTAGCCGCTCTCGCGCAGTGCCTTGACGAGAAACCGGGCGGCCTCGATATCGTCCTCTATGAGCAGGATGTGCACGGCCGGCAAGCGTACCTGATCCGTGCGCCGCGCGCGGCACTTGCGCGCCAGGCGGCCGCCGCGCCGCGCGCCGCTACGGCGCGCGGCTACTCCGCGCCCTGGAGCCGGCCGATGAGGGTACGGAGAAACACCCGGTTGAACCGCAGCTGACAGGACACCGAGACCTGCTCGAGCTGCGTGGCGCTCACCTTGAGCACTGTCACCGCACCGTCGGCGCGCACCGTCGCGGTGCGCTTCGCCCCCGGGACGTAGCTCGCCTCGCCGAAACAGTCCCCCGTCCCGAGAGAGGCGATCCGCTGCCCGTGGCGCTCCACCAGGCACTGGCCGGAGACCAGGATGTAGAAGCGGTCGTCGAACTCCCCCTCCCGGACGATTTCCTCGCCCGCAGCGTAATGCCGCCAGGCGCTCGCCCGCAGCACCTCGCGCACTTCCACGTGTGAGAACTCATGAAAGAACTTCAGCCGCCGCAGCACGCCGAACTGTTCCTGCACGTCGATGCGGGCGTTGCTGTGGCGAAGACGCTGGTGGACCCGGGCGAGCTCGGCGGCGAGCTCGAGCCCGCTGCGCTGGCGCTTGTCCGGATCCTTCTGCAGCGCCGTGACCACCACGGTCTCGAGCTCCTCGGAGACCTCCCGGCGCAGCGTGTGGATCGGCGGCGGCGTGGCGTACACGATCTGGTGCAGGAGTTTGTGCAGATTGCCGGCGCGGAAGGGCCGCGAGCCGGTGAGCAGCTCGTACATGACCGCGCCGAGGGAATAGATGTCCGAGCGGGGCGTCAGATCGAGACTCTGCACCTGCTCGGGCGACATGTAGGAGGGGCTGCCGGCGATCCCCTCGATCCGCGAGATGTCGGCATCGGAGACCAGCGCGATGCCGAAGTCGATGATGCGCACCTCGCCGTCCTGCGTGAGCAGGATGTTCGAGGGCTTGATGTCCCGATGGATCACCCTGCGCGTGTGTGCGTAGTGCAGCGCCTTGGCGCACTTGAACACGACCTCGATGACATCGTCGAGCGGCAGCAGGTTGTCCGGGCGGCAGTACGTGGACAGCGTCCGTGCGTGATGCACGTACTCGGTAACGATGTAGCAGCGGCCGTCCTCCTCGCCTGCGTCGAAGATCGGCAGCACATACGGGTGCTGCAGCATGCCCACCAGGTGGGCCTCCGAGAGGAACATTTTGCGGGCGGCGCGCGCCCGAGGGGCATCCGCGTCGGAATCGAGGTTGTAGACCTTGATCGCGACATCGCGGCCGTAATACGCATCGTGCGACAGATAGACCACGCCGGTGCTGCCGCGGCCGACCTCCTTGATCACCTCGTACTTGCCGATCCGCGCCGGGGCGCCGCGCGCGTCGGACGGCGGGCGCGGGGCAGATGCTGAGGCCTGGGGCATGTCTCGCGAACGGTTGTGGGCTGTGCCGTAGGATAGGCCGCGCGCGATCGGCGCCGCTGTGATGCGCCCCTAGGATTCAGGGAGCCCGTGGGCTGCCCCGCGGACTCGCGCCACGGCGGACCCGGGCGCCTCGTCCCCGGCGAGGGTCCCCAGAGCGGCTCGATGGCCCGGGCCCTCAGCGCGGTCCGGAGAAATGATCGTAGCCGGAAGGCTCGAACGGCATCACCGCGCCGTTGCGCACGACATCGATTCCGGGCGCTTCGCGCAGGGTGCCGATGCGGCTGTAGCCCCAGCGCTGCGGCGGCAATTGCGCCAGCAGCCGCGGCAGGTTCCCCGGTGTCACGCTGAAGCACAGCTCGTAATCGTCCCCGCCGGTCAAAGCGAACTGGTGCGCCCGCTCGGGGCCCGCCGCGCGCCCCAGCGCCTCGGAGAGCGGCAGGTCGGCATAGGCGAGGTCCGCGCCGCAGCCGCTCGCGGCGGCCAGTTTGCCGGCATCCCCGAGCAGACCGTCGGAGACGTCGATGCAGGCGCTCGCATACTCCCGCAGGCTGTCCCCGAGCGCCAGCCGCGGGGTGGGGTACAGGAAGCGCTCGCGCAGGTATTCCGCCTCCGCGGGCGCCACCAGCCGTCCCTGCTCGATCGCGAGACCCGCCGCGGCGTCGCCCGGCGTTCCCGAAACGAACAGCGCATCGCCAGGCCGGCCGCCCGAGCGCAGCAGCGCCGCTCCCGGCACGTGGCCGAGCACCTGCACCGTGACACAGAGCGGTCCGTGCGTCGTATCTCCCCCGACCAGTGCGACGCCGTGCAGGCGTGCCAGCTCGGCGAAGCCCGAGGCGAACTCCGCCAGCCACGCCTCGTCGGCCTGCGGCAGGGTCAGGGCCAGCAAGGCCCAGGCGGGCCGCGCACCCATGGCGGCCAGGTCGCTCAGATTGACGGCGAGCGCCCGATGCCCGACGGAGGCCGCCGGACAGCCGTGGGGGAAATGCACCCCCTCGACCAGGGTGTCCAGGGCGGCCACCAGGTGCTGACCCGGCGGACAGTCGAGCACGGCAGCGTCATCGCCCACACCGACGCGCACATCGGCGCGCGGCGCGCCGCAGCGGTGGAAGTACCGCTCGATCAGCTGGAATTCCGACAGCGCCATGCAGCCGCCTCAATGCTCGGCGGGACGCAGCGCGCGCGCAGCGCGATCGAGCACCGCATTGACGTACTTGTGACCGTCGGTCGCCCCGAAACGCTTGGCGAGCGCCACCGCCTCGTTGATGGCGACTCGGAACGGCACATCGAGCCGATGGCGCAGCTCGTACAGACCAATCAGCAGGATGGCGTGCTCGACCGGATCGAGTTGCGCCGGCGGCCGATCGATCCACGTGCCGAGCTGCTCGTCGAGCGCCGCACGCGAGCCCGAGACCGCCTCGACCAGTTCGCGAAAGTACTCGCGATCGGCCCGCGGCATGTCCTCGGCGCCGGAGAACTCCTGCACCAGGTCCTGCCAGGGACACTCGTTGATCTGCCAGCGGTAAAGCGCCTGCAGCGCGAGCTTGCGCGCCACGGAGCGCTGCCGGGAGAACTCTCGGGCGGAAAGCGGCGCGGCCATCACGATCCCAGGCGCGCCAGCAGCGCGGCCATCTCGAGCGCCGCCAGCATCGCCTCGCCGCCCTTGTTGCCGCTGCTCACCGCGGCGCGTTCGATCGCCTGGTCCACCGAGTCGACGGTGAGCACTCCGAAAATGACCGGCACACCGGTCTCGAGGCCGGCCTGCTGCAGCCCACGGGCGCACTCGCTCGAGATGTACTCGAAGTGCGGCGTACCGCCCCGGATCACGCAGCCGAGGGCCACCACGGCATCGTATCGGCCGCCGGCGGCGAGCTTGCGCACCGCCACCGGCAACTCGAACGCCCCGGGAACGCGCGCGATGAGCAGATCCTCGGCCGCTCCGCCGCGCTCGAGCCAGGCGCCGGTCGCGCCCTTGAGCAGGCTCGAGACGATGAAATCATTGAAGCGGGCCGCGACGATCGCGACCTTGCGGCCGCGCGCATCGACCGCTCCTTCGATCATCCGTGGCGCGCTCAAGCTTGATCTCCCACGTAGCTGTCGATTTCCAGACCGAACGCGGCGATGCCATGGAGCAGTTTCGGCGCCGACAGCACACGCATGCGCCTCACGCCCAGGTCCTTCAGGATCTGCGCCCCGATCCCGAAGGTCTTGAGCACCTCGGCACGCTGCGGCACCCGCGCAACGGCCTCGGCACCGCCCGGCGAGCCGAGCGAGCGCACTGATTCGAGCAGGTCGCCCGCGGATTCCCGGTCACGCAGAATGACGATCACGCCGCTGCCGGCGCGCGCCACGCGCTCCATGGCATCACGCAGTGTCCAGGCCCGCACATCGGTGCGCACGCCGAGCAGGTCCCGCAGCGGATCGGCCACATGCACCCGTACCAGCGGCGGGTCCTGGTCGAGACAGCCCCGGGCGAGCGCCAGGTGCACTTCCCGGCTGACCCGGTCCTCGTAGGCACACAGGCGAAATTCCCCGAACTCGGTCTGCACGAGCTGCTCGGAGACTCGCTCGACGGAGCGCTCATTGCGCAGCCGGTAGCGGATCAGATCCGCAATGGTGCCGATCGAGAGGCCGTGACGCTGCGCGAACGCCTGCAGCTCGGCCCGCCGGGCCATCGAGCCGTCGTCATTCATGACCTCGCAGATCACGCCCACGGGCTGCAGCCCGGCAAGCCGGCACAGATCGACCGCGGCCTCGGTATGGCCGGTGCGCACCAGGACGCCGCCCCGGCGCGCGCGAAGCGGAAAGATGTGCCCCGGCCGCCCGAAATCCTCCGCCTGGGCCTCGGTATCGGCCAGGGCCCGGATGGTGGCGGCACGGTCGGCAGAGGAGACTCCGGTGGTCGTGCCCGAGATCAGATCCACCGAGACGGTAAATGCCGTTCGGTGTGATTCACTGTTGTTCATGACCATTTGAGGCAGATCGAGACTCGAAAGCCGATCTTCTTCCATGGGCACGCAGATGATGCCACTCGCATGTCGGATCATGAACGCGACGGCTTCGGGGGTGGCGAGCTCGGCGGCCATGATGAGGTCGCCCTCGTTCTCGCGGTCCTCGTCATCCATGATGATGACCATTCGGCCGGCTTTGAGATCCGCGAGAATTTCCTCGACGGTATTGAGACCCGGGGCGCGCTCCGCGGTCTCACCGGAGTGGGACAGGACCTGTGACATGGGGGCCGTCTGCTGCGTAGGGCTCATGAGTATAGCGGGGCCGCGGCGCGCTCCGCGGACAGCAGCCGCTCGGCATAGCGGGCGATCTGATCGACCTCGATGTTGACACGCGTGCCCGGCGCCAGGATCCCGAGCGTCGTCACCTGCTGCGTGTGCGGGATGAGGTTGACACTGAACAGACTGTCGCGTACCTCGTTAATGGTCAGGCTCACGCCATCGATCGCCACCGATCCCTTGCGCGCGATATAACGCGCGAGCTCCGCGGGGACCGCCACATCGACCCGGGTCGAGCGCGCGTCCTCGCTCAGGGCCATGACCTGACCCACACCGTCGATGTGGCCGGACACCAGGTGCCCGCCGAGCGGATCACCGGCCCGAAGCGCAGGCTCCAGGTTGACGCGCGAGCCCGGCGCGAGCTGCCCGAGCGTGGTGAGCGAGAGCGTCTCGCGGGACAGATCGGCCACGAAGCCGCGGCCCTCGAACTGCACGACGGTCAGACAGCACCCCTGCACGCACA
>JAJYTX010000248.1 GCA_021792815.1 Pseudomonadota bacterium | reverse complement strand
TTCCCGGAGCGGCGGAAATGTGACGCGATTCGCACTCCGGGCGCGAATCGCGCGGTCCGGACGGCGAGGTCGTAGGGCTGAGACCAGGGTCCACGCCATGATGGCGGAATCGATGTAAAGTTCGTCGACATCTCGATGGGCATCTCCGGGCCCGAATGCGGACTCGAAACCTCTCAAGTCATTGACTGAAGTGCTGAATCTGCGGGCGAGCGGGGTGTAAATGATCTCGACGAAGCGGGCAAGGGTGGCCCGTGGGGCTCTTCTCGGGGCGGCGATGGCCCTGCTGGTGCCGGTGTGGGCCCGGGCCCACGCGGCGAGGCCGCTCGCCGCTGCGGGCAGTGTAACCGCCGGCAGCGCATTGCCCGATCCTCCTCAGCTCGCGCGTGAGGTTCGTTTCTGGATCCGCGTCTATACGCAGATCGACACCAATGCCGGCTTCCTGCACGACCAGTACGATCTGGGCGTCATCTACCAGACTTTGCGGTTCGCGCCGTCGAGCTCGCCCCGGGAGCGCCAGCGCATCGTCGATGATGCCCGCGACCGCATCGCCGCGGAGCTGCGCCGGATCGCCCGCGGCGCCGCGGGCTTGACCCCCGAGGAGCGGCGCATCAAGGCTCTGTGGGGTTCACGAGCGACGCCGGCGCAGCTGCTCAGGGCCGCCGACGACATTCGTTTCCAGCTCGGCCAATCGAACCGCTTCAGGGCCGGTCTGGTTCGCTCCGGCGCCTGGCAGCACGCGATCGCCCGGACACTGCAGCGCCAAGGGCTGCCGCCTGCGCTCGCCGCCCTGCCGCTGGTGGAGTCCTCTTACGATCCACGGGCCTATTCCAAGGACGGCGCTGCGGGGTTGTGGCAGTTCATGCCCTCGACGGGGAGGCGCTTTCTCACGATCGACCGCGCCGTGGACGGCCGCCTCGATCCGTTCCGCGCCACGAGAGCCGCCGCGCAGCTGCTCGCCTACAACCACCGCATCCTGGGGACCTGGCCCCTCGCCATCACCGCCTACAACCACGGGTTGGCCGGCGTGAGGCGGGCCGTTGCCCGGCTGGGGACGAAGAACATCGTCAGCCTGGTGCGCGATTACCACACGCCGATGTTCGGTTTCGCCTCCCGGAATTTCTACGTCTGCTTTCTCGCGGCACTGGAAGTCGAGCGCCACGCCCGCCGGTACTTCGGGGTCATCCACAAGCTGCCGGAGGAGCATTTTCGCGAGGTGACGATGCCCGGATATGTGGCTGTCGATTCTCTGGAGCGCGCACTGCGGATCGCGCCGGCGACGCTCCGGGAGCTCAATCCGGCGCTGCGCCTGCTGGTGTGGGACGGCGCGCTCGATGTGCCGAAGGGTTACCGTCTGTATCTGCCGGCGACCGGTCCCCGCTGGACTGCGGCGATGCTGGCGCAGAGACTCGGGCCGCGACAGCTGCTGGCGGCCCAGCCTGTTCCCCCCAGTTACCGGGTACGCCGGGGTGACACGCTGTGGGGCATCGCGGCCCGCTATCGGATGGGTGTGTACCCGCTCGCTCGTTACAACGGGATACGGCCCGGAGCGTTGTTGCGCGTCGGCGAGCGGATTCTGTTGCCGCACCGGCGTGCGCCGCTCATGGCCGCCGTAAACGGGACAGCGGCGTTCAGTCCGCGGCCGGCTCCGGATGCCACGGCGGTGACGGCGCAGCGGACCGGAAAGCGTCCTCTGGTGCCGGGCGCGGACCTGCAGCCGGTCTCGGACGTGCAGGCGCAGACGATCAGCCCGAACCTGGGTCCGCCGGGCCGACCCGCGCGAAGCGCCGATCCGACCGATTACAGCGTGGCTCGCAACGGTACCATCCGGGTGGCGGCGGCCGAATCCCTGGGCTACTACGCCGAGTGGCTGCACGTCACCGCCTGGGATCTGCGGCGCCTCAACCACATGCGCTTTCACCAGCCGGTCCGTATCGGAGAGCGGATCCGGCTCGATTTCCGCCATGTCTCGCGACGGCGGTTCGAGCAGCAGCGCATCGCCTATCACCGGGCGCTCGATGCCAGCTATTTCGCCGATCACCACATCGCGGGGACGAAGGTCTATCTGACCCGCAGCGGCGATTCACTGTGGGTGCTCACGCAGCGATTCCCCACGTTGCCGTCCTGGCTGCTGCGCCAGTACAACCCGGACGTCGATTTCTTCGCGACCCTGCACCCGGGTACGCGGCTCGTGATCCCGGAGGTCGAGACGGTCTCGGCCGGGGGCTGATGCGGTCCGTGGTCGGACCCACAATGCCGCCGCACCGTGACGATGTCACATCGAGCGGCTTCATGTGCGCATATACTCTCACGATGTCATTGCCAAAGCGGTTTCTGGCCGGCCTGCTCGGCTGCGCGGCTGCCCTCGCCTATGCCGGCCCCAGTCCGGTGGCACGGGTGGCGTTCCTGTCGGACCCGGCGCTGCCCCGTGTCGATCACGTGGTGGTGCAGAAGTCCGAGCGGCGCCTCTTTCTGATGGACGGGAACAAGGTGGTGCGCTCGTTCAGGATCCATCTCGGCCTCGAGCCGAACGGGCCCAAGCAGCGATCCGGAGACTACCGCACGCCGCAGGGATGGTACACGCTGGTGCGTCGCGATCCGCGCAGCGATTACTTCCTCTCGATCCAGATCTCCTACCCCAATGCGCGTGATCGGGCGCGTGCCCGGGCGCACCACTGGAAGCCCGGCGGGGAGATCATGATCCACGGCCTTCCGAACACGCTGCACGGATCCCTCTACTACTACCGGCACGACGACTGGACCGACGGCTGCATCGCGGTCTCGGACGCCGACATGATGCAGATCTGGATGCTGACGCGAGACGGCATGCCGATCGATATCAAGCCTTGACCGGACGCTCCCGGGCCGCCGCTCCCGCATGGATCACCACGACGTAGACCCCGAATTCATCGACGCGCGCGTCCATCCCCGCGGCAGCCTGGAGAACCTTTCGCAGCACGAAATCGAGAAACTCCTCGACTCGGGCCGCGGCGGGCTGTATCCGCTGTTTCGCAAGTGCGCGCTGGCGGTGCTCAACAGCGGCGCAGCCACCGACGATGCGCGGGAGATCTTCGACCGCTACCGCGACTTCGACATCCGCATCATGCGCCAGCCCTGGGGTATCCGGCTCGAGATGCACCACGCTCCGGCCACCGCGTTCGTCGACGGGCAGATGATCCAGGGGATCAAGGAACATCTGTTCGCGGTGCTGCGCGACGTGGTGTTCACCTCCAACGAGATCATGTCCGGCGGTCGGTTCGACCTGACCGATTCCGGTGCGATCACCAATGCGGTGTTCCACATCCTGCGCAACGCCCGGCTGCTCGATTACAAGGCGCGGCCGAACCTGGTGGTCTGCTGGGGCGGACATTCGATCGGCGGGGAGGAATACAAGTACTCCAAGCGAGTCGGTTATGAGCTCGGGCTGCGGGGGCTGGACGTGTGCACCGGCTGTGGTCCGGGCGCGATGAAGGGACCGATGAAGGGCGCAACCATCGGCCACGCCAAGCAACGCATCGGCCATGGCCGCTACATCGGCATCACCGAGCCGGGGATCATCGCGGCGGAACCCCCCAATCCCATCGTCAACCAGCTGGTGATCATGCCCGACATCGAGAAACGCCTCGAAGCCTTCGTGCGCTTCGCGCACGGCATCGTGGTGTTCCCGGGCGGCGTTGGCACGGCCGAGGAGATCCTCTACCTGCTTGGGATCCTGCTGGACCCGGCGAACCGTGACCAGCCCTTCCCGGTGGTGCTCACCGGGCCGCACTCGAGCGCCGCCTATTTCGATCATATCGGCCGCTTCATCCGCGGCACGCTCGGTGAGCAGGCCTTCCGGCGTCTTAACGTCATCATCGATGATCCGGCCGATGTGGGCCGCCACCTGGTGCATGGCGTCGAAGCGGTCCGCGAGTTCCGCCGTCAGCGCAGGGACGCCTATAATTTCAACTGGCTGCTCGCTGTCCCGCCGGAGTTTCAGCAGCCGTTCCAGGTGACCCACGAGTCCATGCGGGCGCTCTCCCTCGGTCGCGACCAGCCCGTGCACCAGCTGGCCGCCAATCTGCGGCGCGTCTTTTCGGGAATCGTGACCGGCAACGTCAAAGAGCACGGTATTCAGGCGATCGAGCGCGATGGCCCGTACGAACTCGCGGGCGATGCGCACGTGCTGCAGCTGCTCGACGAGCTGTTGAGCGCCTTCGTGTCCCAAGGCCGCATGAAGCTGCCCGGAAGCGTCTATCGACCTGTCTATCGCCTGGTGGCCTAGTGGCCTCTGGCGCCACCGCGGCTGTGCGAAGCCTTCGTACCGCACAGGACGCTGCTGTGCACGTGACATAACGTTGCCGCGGCAATACGTTGCCGGCAAGGGTCGGTCTGCCTGTGAACCAGTTCCTGAATGACTGTCATGGAAGACGTACTCTGCCGATGCAGCAACAGGAGTCCGGTGATGAGCGCACCATTCAGGGGCCGAGACGTTTTTCCCGCCCGAAAGGAGCCTTCCGACCCCGTTCGGCCGGCCCGGACGCCGTCCGCGTCTTTCCCGAACTGGGACGAACGGATGCACAGCGCCCCGGCGCGGCACGAGGCCATCACCCGCAATCTCAATACCTGGTCGAGCTACAAGAGCTGGGCGGAACGTATGCGCAGCACCTGGCAGGGAGATGCGGAGCGTGAAGCGCCGCCGGAGCGGAACTCCAGCGACGATCGTCCGCCCAATCACTGATGGAATTCCTTCTGCGCTGCTGGGACGAGCTCGACGATCTGGCCGCTCTGTGCCGCCACTTGGCGCGCGTCGCGATGGCCGACGTGGCAGCGTTGCGTCTGCCGCTGCCCGCCCGAAGCGATTCATGTGGAGCGTCTGATCCGGCCGGACGCGTCCGTGCTGCCCCGGTCGTCGCCCCATGCAAAGCTCGGGAAGCGGTCCGTCTATCGATTTGAACCCCCGCCTGTGGACTGCGCCGCCCGGCGGCGGTACCCGCTGGTGAGCGGGGTCCTCGAGGCCGCTCCCTACGGGGGCGTGCCAATGGCTTCTGGCCGTCGCGTGGGGCTCGGAAAGAGCCTCTCTGCCAGGCGTGGGCGCATGACGGCTCCCGGACGTCCTGATCCTCCAGACCGGGTTTCTCGCCGCCTTGGCTGTGGTGCGCGTCGTGGCACGGGCCACCGTGGCCGTGCCCGCCTCCTCCGTCCGTCGCGTCCATATTGAAATTCCCTTCCCGGCACCCAAAATGCCACGCTCCGGACAGCGTGCGGGAGCGAACTGATGAACACTGGGCCAGAACCCCCTTCGAATGCGGCGGC
>JAJYTX010000247.1 GCA_021792815.1 Pseudomonadota bacterium | reverse complement strand
CGTCTGGATGTCCTGCGGGTCGACCGCCGGCCCGAGGTTCTCCGCGATGTTGGTGTTCGGGATCTCGATGCCGTCGATCAGCCAGCTCGTCTGGTGGCCGCCGCGGATGTGCAGCATGTCGTGGGCCACGTAGGCGCCCGGCACGTAGTCGGTGATCATGGCGAGGCTGTTGGCGTTGATCGCGCCGGGGGTGGCCTCGATGTCCTGCTGGCTGACGAGGGTGATCGGCGTCACCGAGGCGACGATCGGCTGGCGGTGACCGCGGATGGTGATGCGCGTGAGCCCGGAGCGGCGCAGCAGCTGAAACCGCGGCGCGGGAAAGTACCCGGACTGCACCGTCAGCGGCTCGCTCTGCGGCGCATAGCCGTGCCGGCTCACCGTGAGCCGGTACTGACCGATCGACACCGTGGGGAAGGCGAACGCGCCGTGCGCATCGGTGCGCCCCGTGAGCACCCGGCCCGAGGCCGCCGAGCGCAGCGCGACCCGCGCCCCGGCGAGCGGCCGGCCGTGACCGTCCTCGACCGTGACCCGCACACTGCCGAAGGCGCCCGCCCAGCTGCGGGCGGGCGAGAGACCCCAACCGGCGAGCACCGCCAGGGCGAGACCCAGAGCGCCGGAACGGCGCACAGAGCGGCGGCGGGCCTCGCCCGCGCCGCGATCGTGATCGGACATGCCTCAATCCTCCGGGCCCGCCCGAGGCGGTCCCGCGCAATCTTCCGGACAGACCCCGCCGGCCCGCACAGCCGCGGCGGCAGGCGGGTCAGCGGACGCAAGGCTCAGAGGAGGTGCGGCGGGGCGCGGGCCTGAGGCCCGTGCGCGAGGCGCACGGGCTGCGGGGAGGACTCGAGGAGCGGAACGAGGCCGAGGGCCACCGGCGGGGCGCCGGCGAGGACGGGCAGCGCAAACCCCGGCGCCGGCGGGCTGGCGTTGCAGAACAGGCAGTGCGCATCGCGCGCGCCACCGCCGGCGTGCCCGGCGGGCGCCGCCCGGCCATGCGAGAAGAAGTGCGCGGGAAAGCCTGCCGGGCACAGGACGAGCGAGAGCGCGCCGTCGGCCGGCTCGAAACCGAATGGAATCAGCCCCCGCAGCGCGAAGGCGCACAGCGCGAGGATGGCGGCCCACGGCGGCGCGCCCCGCGGCAGGCCGCGGCGGCGCGCTGAGGAAACACGGAGTGCGATACGCCGGCCGGTCACTTGACGTCGAGCTCGCTGGGGCCCCAGGGCGGGCGCGATGCTAGCCCCCCACCCGGACCCGGTCCAATGGTCTGTCGGAACGCGTGCGACGAGCCGAGCGCGCGGCGCGCTCAGCGGACACGAGGCGGCACCCGCCGCGGTTCCGGCGGACCCTGCGCCCGCCGTGCCTGCCCCGGTCCGCCCGCAGAGGCCCCCGTCGATCCCCTCATCGCCTCATCCCCGCCCCGCGCCCCGATCCGGGGCGTCGGCGGTGATGCGCACCGCGCGTCCTTGCGCAGCTCCGCTGACAGACCCGGCGGGCAGGCGGAAGTTCCGCCGGCTCACAGCCCGAACGAATACCCCACGGACGCCACCACCGCGTTCGGCCAGAAATGCACCTCCGAGGAGCGCAGGATGCCCGCGGTATCGGTGGTGAGCCGGCTGTTGACCTGGGCCACCGAGTACGAGACCGTGAAGTGCCAGCGCTCGGTCCAGTGGTACGTGACCCCCGCCGTCACGGCCGGTCCGACCGAGACCGGCAGCGAGATCGAGGTCGGTCCGCCGCTCACCGCCGCGCCGCCGACCGTGATCTGCCGGTCGACGAACCGGGTGTAGTTCACCCCGATGCCGACGAACGGCCGCCAGCGCGCCCCGGGGTTGAAGAAGTGGTACTCGAGCAGCAGCGTCGGGGAGACCCAGCGCAGGCTGGCGATCTTTTTGCCGTTGTAGGGCACCGAGCCGACGCTCGCCGGCCCTTTGCCCGTGGCATAGGTCACCGGCGGATACCCGAGCGCGAATTCCAGCGCGAAATGACTCGAGAGCGTGCGCACGTATCCGAAATAGAGCGTCGTGACGCTGCCGATGCTCGTGTTGAGTCCGGGCACGGTGTAGGGACCGGTGATGTCGCTCGCGGTGCTGTCGTAGTGGACGAAGTAGCCGCCGATGCGGATGTCGTTGGGCGTGGCATTGCCCGCCTGCGCCACGCAGGCCGCGAGCGCCAGCGCCGTCCCGAGCGCCCAAGTCATGACTTTCTGGTGCATGATCGTCTCCCGCCGCGCCTACGGAACGTTGGCAAAGAAGAGCCGCGCCGCCTCCATGCAGAACGGCGCCTCGGTCGAGTGATAGGCCGCGATGGCGGCGGTCGCGCCCTCGGCGCTCACCAGCCCGGCGTAGGTCGCCTGGAAGGCGCCCTGCAGGGCGGCATACGGGACGCTCGGGGCGGCATTGAGATCGAGCACGCTCACCCGCTCGCCCAACACGTACGCGCTCCACTCGGCCGCCATGATCTCGGTGTTCTGGAAGAACACCGTCGGATCCTGGTCTCCGCCGCACAGCAGCATCGGCGTCTGGGGCGCCCAGCCGCCGTTGCGCATGTCGTTCAGCTTCAGGTCCTGGCGCATGCCCACCGAGGGCGTGGCCGCGAGCGCCACGTCATTCGAGGTGAGCGGCGTGGTCGGCGACTGGATCAGGGCCATCTCCGCCTGGTCGGGGTTCACCACCGCATCGTCCACGTACTCGACGCGGTAGGAGTTGTTGATGAGATACGGGTTGCCGAAGCCCGCACTGAACAGGGCGACCTCGGCAGGCGTGTACGGCGGGCTGCTCGGCACGGCGAGCAGCGCGTCGGCCAGCGTGTCCACCGCCGTATTGCCGGTCGAGGAGGTCGGCGTGGTGCTGTTGAACAGTGCGGTTTCCGGCAGCTTGCCCTGCTGGAACAGGGTCGCGAGCGGGGTTGGATTCGGCAGCAGCGTATCGATGCCCGTCGCGTACGTCGAGGAGAACACCTCCGCGGACGTACTGTGGAGGTTGCCGTACGCGTGCTGGTAGCTGGTCCTCACCATGGGCGCGAACACCGTCGAGCCGATATCCACCTGCCCGAAGAACAGGGCATCGCCGAAGGCCTCCAGGGCATAGGGTCCGGAGGACGGGGCCGATGCGGTGACCGTCTCGCCCGCCGCCTGCATCGCCTTGACCGTGGCCATCGCGACGTAGCCGCCCTCCGAATACCCGGTGACGTAGAGTCTTCCGTCGTCGCTGGTCGTCGGGGTGAAGGTGCTGAGCAGCGCCTTGCGGGCCGCGGCCAGCGCATCCATCATCACGATCGCGTTCTCGGCCCCATCGACGTAGGGGTGATAGCCGAGCGTCGAGATGTCATAGCCGAGGTAGTTGGGCGCCACCACGATGTCCCCCTGGGCGGCGAACACCGCGGCGATCATCGCCGACTCGGTGTTGGCGGCGTTGGAGGTATCGCTGATGTCCGCGATGTTGTAGGTGGAGGAAGTCGCCGTGCCGTGCGCGTACAGCACGATGGGCCGCCGGCCGGTGCACGGGGCCACCGCGCCGGTGGGCACCATCAGCGCGCCCGAGGCGCGCTGCGGCGAACCGTCCGGCCCCACGGTCCAGTACTTGAAGTAGTAGAAATCCACGCCGCACACCGGCGTGCCGGCGAGGCTGAGCAGAGCGGCCCCCGAGGCGGTGGCGCTCAGCTGTCCCGCGAAGGCCGTCGCGCTCAGCGAGGCGACCCGCAGGGCCGGATCATTGATCAGCGTGCCGCGCTGGTCGGTCGTCGCCACGGCCGATGTCGAGCTGTCGTGGCCACAGCCGCCCAGGGCGAGCACCGCCACCGCGGCGCACAGCAGACCCCCGGTCTTCTTCATCATGACCCCTCCCCGCACTCGCCATGGATCCGGCCATTCAAACAAGCGTTCGTTTCGTACGCTGTGTCGTCGAGCATACAGGGTCCGCGGTGCGTCGGGTACCCCCTCCAGTTACCTTTAGAATCAGTCTCTTAACAGGATAATTTCTGACAAGGCGGGTCCGATACCAAACAGCGTCAACACTTGTGTAGCGGATTTGCAACGGTATCGGGTGGCGACCGTACTGGTCCTCAGGGCTGAGAGGCGTTCCCGGACGAACCCGACCGCGAAGCGCCGGAGTGCACGGCCGACGGTGAGTACGAGAACGTGCTGCCGCCCGGACGCTCGGATCGCGTCAACGCACGGCGGCGAGCGCGGCCGCGAGTCGGCAAGCGGCCGACGCGGCCCGTCGGGCCATTACGCCCGGCCGGCGCCCCGGGTCATCGCCCAGTCGAGGAGCCGGCTCGCCATCCCGCCCCCGAAACTCGCGCCGGTCACCGTCTCGAGCCGGTACGGCGCCCCGGTGAGAATGGACTCGGCGGCCGCGAGGCCGCTGCGCACCGCCGGGCCGATGCCTTCGGCCATGTCGCGGGTGGCGAGCCCGGCCGCATCGCCGGCGATGAAGGCGTTGCCGCGGCGCACCACCTCCACCGGGCCGCGCAGATAGTAGCTGTAGCCCGAGGGATCGTAG
The DNA here is from genome assembly GCA_021792815.1 of Pseudomonadota bacterium. The sequence continues at coordinate 793 of JAJYTX010000247.1, read as the reverse complement.
TGCGCGCCGCGGGCGAGCCGCCGATCGAGCTTCGCAACCAGCCGCGCCCAGTGCTCGTGGATGGAGCGGCCGCTGCGCTTGATGCGCTCGGCCATGCCGCCGATGCCGATGTTGAGCCAGCCATTCTGCTTCGGCACGTACCACGCATAGCCCGGCAGGCCGTGCTCGAAGAACCACAGGTGACAGTCCGGGTCCTGCCACGCGTACGGGATCTCGTGCTCGAGCGTCACGGTCTGCAGCGCCGCGGCGCGGGGATTCGAGTCCCGGAACAGCGTGCGGTACACCGGGCAGCGCGTGCCGCCCGCCCCGATCAGGTAACGGGCCCGGAACTGCCCGTCGATCACATAGGCGCCGTCGCGCTCCTCGATGCCGCGCACGGCGTGCTCGATCAGCGGCGCGCCGGAGCGCTCGAGCAGCCAGGCGTCGAACTCCACGCGGCGGATCGAGTGCTGCACGCAGGGCACGGGCAGATGCAGCCCCCTGAAGTGCAGGTGCATCCGCTCGAACGTCAGGACGCGGTGCGGATAGGCGTTGACGTCGATCTCGAGGTCGCGCACCACCTCCGGAGTGATCCAGCCGGCGCACAGCTTCAGGCGCGGGAAACGCGCCTGATCGAGCACCAGCACGTCGCAGCCGGCGCGGCGCAGCTTCCAGGCCGCGCTCGACCCGGCCGGCCCGCCGCCGACGATCAGCACATCGCAGCTGCGCATCGCCCGCTCAGTGCTCGTACAGGTGCGCGCGGGTGAGCGGAATGTCGTGGTTGTCGCACGGCGCGAACACCACCTGGAACAGC
>JAJYTX010000246.1 GCA_021792815.1 Pseudomonadota bacterium | reverse complement strand
CGCTCATGACTCATCCCGCGGTGGCGCAGGCCGCGGTCATCGGCATCCCCGATCCGATCGCCGGTCAGGCGGTCAAGGCCTTCGTCGAACTGCGCAGCGGCTTCGCGGCGAGTGACACGCTGCGTCGCGGCATCCTTGGGCATGCGCGCCGGCTGCTCGGGGCCGCCGTGGCCCCGCGCGAGATCGCCTTCAGTGACAGCCTGCCCCGCACCCGCAGCGGCAAAATCATGCGCCGGCTGCTGCGCGCCCGCGAGCTCGGTCTTCCGGAGGGAGATCTCTCGACCCTCGAGGGAGCGCCATGAGCGCAGCCGTCGAAGCGGCCATGACCCGGGAGCACGGCCTGGAGCTGCTGCTCGGCATGCTGCGCATCCGCTGCTTCGAAGACCGCTGTTATCAGCTTTACGGACAGATGAAGATCCGCGGCTTCCTGCATCTGTGCAACGGCGAGGAAGCCGTTGCCGTCGGAACGATGCATGCGCTGCAGCCCTCCGATGCGATCGTCTCGACCTACCGCGAGCATGGGCACGCGATCGCGCGCGGCATTCCCATGAACGCGCTGATGGCGGAGCTCTACGGGAAGCAGACCGGATGCAGTCGCGGTCGCGGCGGCTCGATGCATCTGTTCGATGTGTCCCGACGCTTCTACGGGGGCAACGCCATCGTCGCCGGCGGTTTGCCGCTTGCCGTCGGGCTGGCGCTCGCGGAGAAGCTCAAGCACACGAGCGCCATCGCGGTCTGCCTGTTCGGAGACGGCGCGGTGGCCGAGGGGGAATTTCACGAGTCGCTGAACCTCGCCTCGCTGTGGCGACTGCCGCTGCTGTTTCTCTGCGAGAACAATCTGTACGCGATGGGCACGGCGCTCGAGCGCGCGCAGGCGCAGACCGACATCACCCTCAAGGCAGCCGGTTACCGGATCGATGCGGCCGCGGTGGACGGCATGGATGTGTTCGCCGTGCAGCAGGCGGTGAGCGGCGCCGTCGAGAGGATTCGCCGCACCGGCGCGCCGATGCTGCTCGAGATGCGCACCTATCGGTTCCGGGCCCACTCCATGTTCGATCCACAGCTCTACCGCGACAAGGCCGAGATCGAAGCCTGGCAGCAGAAGGGTCCGATCATCTCGCTCACCACCCGCCTGAAGACGCTCGGACTGATGAGCGAGGACGACTATCAACGGCTCGAGCGCGATGCGCGCGCCGAAGTCGAAGCGGCAGTCGGTTTCGCCGAAGGCTCGGCCTGGGAGCCGGTGGAGGATCTGCAGCGCTTCGTGTACGCGGAGCAGCCGGCTTGAAGCTCCCGGCGCCATGAACGCCCCGAGCCCCCAGGCCACCACCCGGCCAGTGCGCATGACGTACCGTGATGCCGTGCGGGAGGCCATCCGAGAGGCGATGCGGTCCGACCCGCGTGTATTCCTGATGGGAGAGGACGTGGGCCGGTACGGCGGCAGCTACGCGGTCAGCAAGGGGCTGCTCGAGGAGTTCGGGGCGGAGCGCATCCGTGACACCCCGCTGTGCGAGTCGGCCTTCGTCGGCACGGGCATCGGCGCGGCGCTGGGTGGTCTGCGTCCCATCGTCGAGATCATGACCGTCAATTTCAGCCTGCTGGCGCTCGATCAGATCGTGAACAACGCCGCGACGCTGAGTCACATGTCCGGTGGGCAGCTCAACGTCCCGCTGGTCATCCGGCTTGCGACCGGCGCGGGACGGCAACTTGCGGCGCAGCACTCCCACAGTCTCGAGGGCTGGTATGCCCATATCCCCGGGCTGCGGATCCTCGCGGCGGCGAGCCTCGACGATGCGCGCTTCATGCTCCCCGCCGCACTCGAGTGCCCCGATCCGGTACTGCTTTTCGAGCATCTGCACCTTTACAACCTGGAGGGCGAGGTTACCCCGGGCCTGCAACGGGTCGACCTCGATCGCGCGGCCATCCGCCGCCGCGGCCGGGATCTGACGCTCATCAGCTACGGCTGGAGCCTGTACAAATGCCTCACCGCCGCCGAGCAGCTCGCCCATGAGGGAGTCGAGGTTGAGGTGCTCGATCTGCGCACGCTGCGGCCGCTCGACGATACAACCATCATGGCGAGCGTGCGACGCACACGCCGCGCGCTGATCGTCGATGAGGGCTGGCGCAGCGGCAGTCTTGCCGCCGAGCTCACCACCCGCATCATCGAACAGGCCTTCTACGATCTCGATGCCCCCGTGGCGCGGGTGTGCACCGCGGAAGTGCCGGTGCCGTACGCAAAGCATCTCGAGGATGCCGCGCTCCCGAGCCCTGCGCGCATCGTCACGGCCGCGCGCGCCGTCCTGGCGGGCAACGGGACGCCTGATGCAGAGTGATTTCCGCCTGCCTTCGCTCGGCGCCGACATGGAAAGCGCCGTGCTCAGCGCATGGCTGAAGAAACCCGGAGAGCGCATCCGGCGCGGCGAGCCGCTCGCGACCGTCGAGACGACCAAGGGACTGATCGATGTCGAGTCGTACGACGACGGGCGGGTACTCGAGCAAGTGGTCCCGCCCGGGACGAGGGTAGCGGTCGGTGCGGTACTCGCCCGCCTCGAGGTCGAAGGACCCGCCCATGGGCCCTCGCTGCCGCCGGGTGCGCAGGCGGAACCGCCCGTGCCGGCTGCCGCTGCCACCCAGGCTGCCGCGAAACCCGCCCAGCCTGTCGGGCCGGAATCGGGCGAGCCAGCGGCCCGGCACGCCCGCCTGTCTCCGGCCGCGCGCCGCCGCGCCCACGAGCTCGGCGTCTCACTCCAGGACCTCGAGCGAGAGGCCACCGGCATCGTGCACGTCGCGGATGTCGAGAAGCTCGCGGCGCATCAACCGAGCACGCCGGCCGACGCGCGCGCGACGATGCGTGCCGCGATCGGCGCCGCGATGGCACGTGCCAAGCGCGACATCCCTCATTACTATCTCGGGCACTCCGTGGACTTCGGCCCCGCACGCGACTGGCTGAAGCGTCGCAACGCCGAGCTTCCCGTCCGCGACCGGCTGATCGAGGCCGTACTGATCACCAAAGCGGTGGCGCTCGCGGCCGCGCGCATCGAGGGTTTCAACGGTCACTTCCGCAACGGACGATTCGAACGCTCCACCGCGGTTCATGCCGGTGTCGCCATCGCGGTTCGCGGCGGCGGACTGGTGGCTCCGGCACTGCTCGATGCCGACCGGAAAGACCTCGCGACTCTGATGCGGGACTTCAGTGCGCTCGTCGAGCGCGTGCGCGCCGGCCATCTGCGCTCCGGGGAGTTCGCCGCCGCAACGATCACCCTCACGAGCCTCGGCACCGAGGGTGTCGATGTGCTCTATCCGATCATCAATCCGCCTCAGGTGGCGATCATCGGCGCCGGGACGATCCGCGATCAGCCGTGGGTCGAGGATCAGCGGCTGCTCGTCCGACCGGTGCTGGTCCTTTCGCTCGCGGCCGATCACCGGGTCACCGAAGGCCGCTCGGGCGCGCGCTTCCTGCGCGCGATCGGCGAGCTGCTCGCCCGCCCGCAGGCGCTTTGAGCGAGGGTATCGCCTCGATGGACCTCAACGAAATCCGCGCCCGGCTGCTGCTGCTGCTTACGGACATCGCCCCGGACATCGCGCCCGGGAGCATCGACCCTGAGCGCGACCTGCGCGACCAGTTCGACTTCGACTCGATGGACGCGCTGCACTTCGCCGGCGCGGTGAGCGAGGCGTTTGGCATCGAGATCGCCGAGACCGACTACCCGAGGCTGGCGAACCTGCGCTCGGCCGGCGAGTTCGTGCAGAGCCGCCTCGCGCCGCAGCGCTGAGAGGCGACGCGCGAGCGGCTCGTCAGTCGGCCGCGCGCTGTCCGAATGCCGGAAATTCCGCGCTGGAGAATACTCCGGTCACCATCATGCGGTGCTCCGTGTCGTCCATCATCTCGACGCGATTGCGGCCTTTTGACTTGGCCCGATAGAGTGCCTCGTCCGCGAGTTGCACGACGCCGAGCGCGTTGCGGCCCGCCGTGGGTGAAACCACGGCCACACCGATACTGATGGTCACGACGGTGCTCGACCGTGAGGCTCGATGCTCGATCGCGAGGGCTTCGACCGCCCGGCGCATGCTCTCTGCCGCGCTCCGCGCGCCGCCGTCATCGGTATCGTAAAGGATCACCGCGAACTCCTCGCCGCCGTAGCGCGCCACGAGATCGAGCGGCCGGCGCGCCTGCTGCTGAATCGCGAGCGCCACCTGCCGCAGCACGGTGTCACCGGACTGATGCCCGTATCGGTCGTTGTACGCCTTGAAGTCATCGACGTCGATCACGAGAATCGCGAGCGAGCGCGCATCACTCACCGCCTGGCGCCACAGGCGCGGCAGATCCTCATCGAACACCCGCCGGTTCTTGGCCCAGGTCAGCGAGTCGTGCTGCGACAACTCGGCCACGATACGATTTTCCAGAAAGGACCGGCGCGAGAGTTTTTCCAGCTGACGGGCGCCAATGGCGATCACGACCAGCAAAACGGCGAGCAGCACGCCGCCGCGCAGCGCCATCGGCGTCCGCAGGTGAAATTCCAGGGCGGTGGCCGCCATGCTCGCCACGCTGAGAGCCGCCGTGAGCAGCGCTGCACGGTAGCGCAGCCCGAGGAAATAGAACGGACTGATCAGCAGCATCGGCAGCAGCATCAGAATCTCGACCTGTCCCTGTGCCGCGATGCGCACGACATGTGCCGCGATCAGGCAGTTTCTGAGCGGGACCAATACCTCGGCCCAGGGCAGATAGCGCCGCTCGTAGCCGCGACTCCAGGCGAGCCAGGCCAGCACGATGGTGCTGGCGAGCGCCGCCGTGAAGGCCATCAGGGACAGCCGCTTGCCCGGGTCGCTCGTGAGCACATCGAGCGCACGCAGACCGAGCAGCAGCAGCGCCAGGGTGGACGCGAGCCGCACCAGCGTGCGCTCCTTGCGCAGGCGGCTGCGCAGGTATTCGGCTTCCACCGCAGGCGCAAAGCGCCTCGCGACCGGCTGCTCGCGCAGTTCCGCCGCGTAGGGCGAGTCCGGCAGCGCCTCGGCGTTCGGCGACGGCGATATCATGGTTTGACCATAATCGGCCGCCCGGTCCGCCGCTGTGACCGGGCGCAAGGATTCCCACGGCTGCGCCGCAAAATGCGCCGGGCTCGCGGCGCGCCGGTCGGCGCTACCCGACCGCACCGCTCAGCAGGTTGCGACTTCGATGTGCTCGACGATGAAGGGCGAGCCGCCCCGGGCGGGCTGTCGGGTGCGGAACGCCAGGTACTGCGAGACTGCAGCGGAACCGGCGCGGCGAACTTCGTTTGGAACCTTCGGCAGGTGCTTAC
>JAJYTX010000245.1 GCA_021792815.1 Pseudomonadota bacterium | reverse complement strand
GGCGCGCCGGGGCGCGCGAGGCGGCGCTCGAGACGCTGCGCGGCGTGGGGCTGGCCGATCGCACCGGCCACTATCCGCGCCAGCTCTCGGGCGGTGAGCAGCAGCGCGTCGCCCTGGCGCGGGCCTTTGTCACCCGCCCGGCGGTGTTGTTCGCGGACGAGCCCACCGGCAATCTCGATGCGGCGAGCGGTGCCCGCATCGGTCAACTGCTGTTCGAGATGAATGCCGGCTCGCACACCACGCTGGTGCTGGTCACACACGATCAGGCACTCGCTGCGCGTTGCCGCCGCATCCTGCACATGGAAGCCGGCCGGCTGCTCTGATGCGTCCGCTCCGCTTTGCGTTGCGGATGCTCGGCCGGGAGTGGCGCTCCGGGGAACTCGGCGTCCTGCTGCTCGCACTGACGGTCGCCGTGGCGGCGCTGACCGGCGTCGGATTCCTGGTCAGCCGGATCAGCGCCGCGGTGCCGATGCAGGCCACCCGAGTGCTCGCCGCGGACCTGCGCGTCGACTCTCCCCAGCCGATTGCCGACGCCGATCTCATCCGGGCCCGGAAGCACGGCCTGCGCACCGCGCGCAGCACCGACATGCTGAGCGTCGTGTTCCATGGCGAGCAGAACCAGTTGACGGACGTTGATGCCGTCACGCCGGGCTATCCGCTGCGCGGCACCGTCCTGGTCGCCGCCCAGCCCTTCGGCCGAGGTGAGCCCGCCACGGGCATTCCTCCGCCCGGGGTCGTGTGGCCCGATTCCCGGCTGCTCGCCTCGCTGGGGGCCCACGTGGGCTCGCTGCTCAGTGTCGGGGCGGCCACCTTCCGGGTGGGGCGCGTGCTGATCTCACGGCCCGATGCCGGCGGCACCTTCACGGGCCTGGTCCCGGGCCTGCTGATGAACGCCGCGAATCTGCCGCAGACGCAGCTCATCCAGCCCGGCAGCCGGGTGCGCTACAGCGCCCTGTTCGCCGGCACCCCCGACCGTGTCGGGGCCTTCAGGACCTGGCTCGAAGCTCATCTGCGCGCCGGCGAGCGCCTGCGCGACATCGCCCAGACCAGTCCCCAGATCAAAAGCGCGGTCGAGCGCGCCAGCCGCTTCCTCAGCCTGACGAGCCTGGTCGCGGTGCTGCTGTGCGCAGCGGCCGTGGCGCTCGCGGCGCGGCGGTACGTGGCACTGCATCTGGACCTGGTGGCGCTGTTGAAAACCCTGGGTGCCACGCGCGGCTTCATCCTGCGCCTGAGCATGCTGCAGCTTCTGGCGCTGGCGGCGCTCGCCGCCGTGCTCGGCGCCTCGATCGGCTACCTGGCCCAGGCATGGCTGGTGCATGCGCTGCGAGGCGTGCTCGCCCACAGGGCTCTGCCGGCGAGCAGCCTGGCGCCGGTTGCGCTCGGCTTCGTGACGGCCGGCGCGCTGCTCGCCGGCTTCGCACTGCCTGCGCTGCTGCAGCTCTCGCGCACTCCGGCGGTGCGGGTGCTGCGCCGCGACATCGGGCCGCCCCCGCTGGCCATCCTCCTCGCTTTCGGTCCCGCTGCCGCAGTGGTGGCAGGGCTGAATTACTGGGTGATGGCCGATGGGAAACTGTTCCTCGAGTTCACGGCCGGCCTGGCCCTGTTCATCGCGCTGCTGGTGGCGGCAGGCTCTCTGCTGGTCGCCGCAGCCGGCCGGCTGCGCGGCCGCGCCGGGGTGGCGTGGCGTTACGGTCTCGCCAACCTGGGCCGGCGGCGCATCGGCAGCGTGGCGCAGATCGTGGCGTTCGGCATCGGGATCATGGCGCTGCTGCTGCTCGGGATCATCCGCAGGGATCTCGACAGCGACTGGCGGCGCACGCTCCCCGCGGATCTGCCCAATTACTTCTTCATCAACATCCCGCCGCGCAGTCGCGACGCCTTCGAGGCCTTCCTGCGCTCGCACGGCGCCCAGCCCTCGCGCATGCTGCCGATGCTTCGCGGACGGCTGACCGCCATCAACGGCCGGCCCGTCGCGGCGCTGCGCTTCCCGCAACCGCAGGGCGAGCACTTCGCGACACGCGAGCAGAACCTCACCTGGACCGCCGTCCTCGGCAGCGACAACCGCATCGTCGCCGGCCGATGGTGGACGGCCGCCGATACCGGCCGGCCGCTCGTGTCGGTGTCGAGCGAATTCGAGCGCTGGCTTGGCCTGCGCCTCGGAGACCGGCTGACCTTCGAGATCGGCGGAAACGCCTTCGCGGTGCGCATCGCGAGTGTCCGCAAGGTCAGGTGGGACAGCTTCAAGCCGAATTTCTTCCTGGTGTTCCCGCCCGGACTGCTCGAGAAGGAAACGGGGACCTATCTGACCAGCGCCTATCTGTCAGCGGCCGACGCGCGCGCGCTGGCGCAGCTCGCACGCCGCTTTCCCGAGGTATCGATCTTCGACATCGACGATCTGCTGGCGGATGTGCGCTCGGTGCTCGACAAGGCGGTGCTGGCCGTACAGAGCGTGTTCGTGTTCACCCTGCTCGCGGGACTGACGGTGCTGCTGGCCGCCGCTCAGTCGAGCCGCGACGAGCGCCGCTACGAGAGCGCCCTGCTGCGCACGCTCGGCGCGAGCCGCGCCACGGTCCTGAAGGGGGTGCTGGCGGAATTTGCGGCGCTGGGCGCGCTCGCCGGCGCGCTCGCCGCCTCCGGCGCGTCCGCGGCCGCGTGGTTTCTCACGACCCACGTGCTCGATCTGCGCTACACGTTCAGTGCCGGGGCCTGCGTGCTCGGACTTGCCGGCGGAGTTCTGCTGGTGTCGGTGAGCGGCTGGCTGGCCACCCGTTCGGCGGTGAATCACCCCCCGATCGAGACCTTGCGCAGCGGATCGTGATGCGCCGATGGGCCTGAGGCGCAGGGTTCAACCTGGAGGCTGGCGCGAACCACACGCTGTCCGCGTCACATCGGGACGCCGCAACGGGCAAGCACTTCCCGCAGATCGCGCAGTGCCGGAAACACTTCGTTGTTCCAGTCGCTGCCCTGCGCATCGTGGGCGAGCTGCTCGTATTCGACGATTTCCTTGTCCTCGCGGAAGATGTTCTCGGTGAACCAGACCACGAACGGCCAGGCGAGGTGTATGAGGCCTGGAATCGGTGGCTTCTTCACCGACAGGTAGCCGAACGTGCGGTTGGTGCGGTGCTGCGCATCGAGCGGTGTGTAGCAAAGCCACACGTCGAGTACCGGATCCCGGGTGTCATCGATATTGCGTCCCACCCACACTTTCAGGCTCTGGGCAGGATAGTCAGTGCGGATGCGCATGTGGTCTCGGAAGTCCTGCCGTTCATCGCCACGCGTGCGCATCATGTCGACGATGACGCGCTCTCCGACGGAGGCTTTGCCTTCCGTGCGGCTGAAGCTGTACTCGACCTCCGCCCACTGATCCCCGTGCCGACGGCCGAGGCAGCTCGCGCGTATCGAGCCCATCTGCCTGCGGTGCATGAACTGGTGGTTCATGTCGAAGAGATTCTCGTGCATGAAGGTGTAGTGGCACGCGACCTCGCGATTCAGCCGCCGCGTCTTGTACTCGCGGCGCTGCGAGGCGCCGAGCGAAGACGGCAGGCGCTCGTCGGCCAGGCGGGGGTCTCCGGGGAAAACGAAGATCAGCCCGTCGATCTCGCGCACCGGATAGCTGCGCACCCCGTTCGGCCTGCGCTCCTTGCCGAGGTAGGGGACGTCCACGCACTTCCCGGTGCAATCGTACGTCCAGCCGTGGTAGTGGCACTTGAGGACATCGCCGCTGACGACCCCGAGATGCAGCGGGACCTGCCGATGGGCGCACCGGTCCTCGAGCGCGAAGACCTGCCCGCTCGCCCCGCGGTACAGCGCGATCGGTTCGCCCGCGAACCGCCGTCCGAGGATCCGGCCCGGCTTCAGCTCGTCGCACCACGCCAGGGGATACCAGTGATCGGGATGGGCGGCTGTGCGCCGCAGATCCACGCCGCCCGCCGGACGCGAGTCAGCCAAAGTCGAATGAATGTCCGGCATCGACGCCCCCGCCTGTTGTCGCCATCAGGGCAAGATTACGCTCAAGGCGTTGCCCAGGGAAACCTCGCTTTTGTGACACGCCTTGCCCGGCGGCGCAAGCCTCGCGCCATGCGATCCCCCAGCCGGCGCACATCACGCCGAAATCAAGGGGACGAGGGGGCTTGGCGGGCCCTGGGTCGGCCCACGATGCCCGGGAGACCCAGCGCAGCGTGCCCCCGGCGCGCGAAAGGCCCGAAGGGTTCCGATCGACCTCGAGGTTCCACTCTCCGGGCGCTGCGGACGGCGGCGGATCTTCGCTGGCGCGCCGGCCGAAGTCCCCATGTGCGGATCGTCACGATGCGTCCGTTCCGAGCGCCTCCTCCAGCGCCGCCGTCAACGGCTTCAGAAAGAAGGACTCCTGCGGCACGAGCCGCGGCGTGATGCCGTGACGACGCAATGTGTCGGCAACGACCGGACCCACGGCAGCGACCCATGTGTGACGCAGCGCCGATTGGACGGTCTGCTCGGATGCGACGGCGATCAGGCGCTCGATCTGCGCGGAGCTGGTGAACGCAATGGCATCGATGGCATCCGCGTGCAACTGCTCGAGCAGCGCGAGCACTGCCCCATCCTCCGCGGCATCCGCGTAGACATACGGTGCCACGGTCCACACCTGCGCGCCCGCGCCCTGCAGAAACTCCACCAGCGGCAGATTCGGCTCCGTGCCGTAGAGTTGTACGCCGATGCGTCGGCCCTGCAGGGCCTGCGCGCGCAGCGCCGCGATCACTCCGCCGGTGGTGGCCGGTTCAGCCGCGAGATCCGCCTTCATCCCGATCTCGCGCAGTACCTTCGCGGGCTTCGGTCCACGCGTGATCTTGCGGATGCGCGCCAGCGCCGCGATGAAGCGCGGACGCAGCCCCGGCTCGTGCCGCTCGATGCAGGAGAGAATGCGCCGCAGCCCCTCACCCGTGAGCAGGATCAGGTCATCGAGCCCGTCCTCGGCGAGCCGCCGGCTCCACTGCAGCACGGGCTGCGGTTCCGGAGCGTCATGGATCGCGACCATGGGGCAGCGGATCACGCGCGCACCGCGCCGCTCCAGAAGCCGGGCGAAGACCTCGGCCTCCCGGGTCTCGGGAACGGCGATCGTGCGGCCAGCGAGCGCTGCGGGGCTCATGAGCGCGAGGCGACCCGCTGCCCGTCTGAATCCCCTTCGGCTTCGGCCACCTGCATCTGTACACGCGTGACCGGTAGTGCCAGCTGCCCGCCATGTCGTCTGATGATGCGCGACGCGTTGAGCAGAACGTCTTCCTGCACGGCCAGTGATTCGGCCCACTGGATCGTTCCGGCGAAG
>JAJYTX010000244.1 GCA_021792815.1 Pseudomonadota bacterium | reverse complement strand
ACAGATCCACCCCTTCGGGCAGCGTCGAGGCGCAGAAGTCCTGGTAGTGCGTGCGCGAGCGATCGACACGGGTGGCGCGGCCGAGGCTGCGCGAGGCGCGGGTGAGCACCGGGTTCTCGAGCTCCGCCTCGATGCGCGCCTCGAGCGCGTCGGAGAGCTTCCCGCCGCTGCTGTCGAAGAACTTGATGCCATTGTCGTCGTAGGGATTGTGCGAAGCGCTGATCACCACGCCGAAGTCGCGTTCGAAGCGCCGCGTCATATAGGCGATTCCCGGTGTGGGCAGCGGCCCGATGAGCATGACGTTGACACCCGAAGCGATGAAGCCGGCCTCGAGCGCAGACTCGAACATATAGCCCGAAAGGCGCGTGTCCTTGCCGATGAGCACGGTGCCACCCTCGGGAGCGAGCACGCGCCCGGCGGCGCTCGCCAGCTTCAACGCGAAATCAACCGTCATGGGGTGCTCGCCCACCCGACCCCTGACACCATCCGTCCCGAAGTATTTCCGGCTCACCTGATGCGCCTCGCCATTACCGGCTCATGACCCGTCGCATTATCGGCCATCGGCTCACCGGCAGGCCAGCGTGGCCGGCCCGGGCTGCGATCGGGATCGCGCCCGACGACTTCGCGCGGGTCTTCCGTGCAGACGTCATACCAGCACCGCACGGTCCGCTGCGGGCAATGAAATCAGGGGATGAGAGCCGAGCGCGCGTCGATTGCCTCCAGCACCTTCAGCGCATCCACCGTTGCGGCCACGTCGTGCACGCGCAGAATACGGGCGCCCTTGAGGGCGGCCATCAGGGCGGCCGCCACGCTGCCGGAGGCGCGCTGCGGCGCCGGCCGTCCCGTGAGCCTGCCAATCAGGGACTTGCGCGACAGGCCCGCGAGCACGGGCAGGCCGTCGGCGGCGAACTCATCCAGGTGGCGCAGCAGCTGCAGGTTGTGCTCGAGCGTCTTGCCGAAGCCGAAGCCCGGATCGAGCACGATGCGATCGGCGGACATTCCGGCGGCGCGGCAGAGCGCGACACGTTCCCTCAAAAATTGTCGCACCTCGCCCACCACGTCCGAGTACCGCGGGGAGTGCTGCATGGTGCGCGGCTCGCCCTGCATGTGCATCAGGCACACCGCACAGCCGGATTCGAGCGCCGCCTCGAGCGCACCGGGCTCGCGCAGCGCCCACACGTCGTTGATGAACTCGGCTCCGGCGGCACTGGCCGCGCGCATGACCTGGGGCTTGCTCGTGTCGATCGAAATGACCGCCTGAACGAGCGGACGCAGCCGCTGCACGACCGGGATCACCCGCGACAGCTCTTCCTGGGCCGCCACCGCCCGGGCGCCGGGGCGGGTGGATTCCCCACCGACGTCGATGAGGGCGGCACCTTGTGCCGCGAGCTCGAGGCCGCGCGCCACTGCGGCGTCGAGGTCGAAGTAATCTCCGCCGTCAGAAAACGAGTCCGGGGTGACGTTGAGGATGCCCATGACGAGCGGACGCTCCAGATCAAGCGTCCGCTGCCCGCAGCGCAAAACCAAGCCCATGCCTCTGGAGGTCCCGGCGCCGCCCTCCGCAGGCGGTTTGCCCCGCCCCGGCGGCAGGCTGGACGCCTCAGGCCGCCGGAGAGCCCAGCGGCGGCACTCCGGCTACCGGCCCGCTCGCCGGCGGCATCGGCGGCCGATGATTCGACACCGAGTCGTCCCATCCGGCCGGCGGTTTCGGCACGCGGCCCGCCATGATGTCCTTGAGCTGCTCTTCCTCGATGGTCTCGTACTTCATGAGCGCCTCGGCCATGGCGTGCAACTTGTCGAGCGCGGAGGTCAGGATCTCCCGCGCGCGCTTGTAGTTGCCTTCGATGACGCGGCGCACCTCTTCGTCGATGGCATGCGCGGTCACATCCGAGACCTGCTTGTGCTGGGTGACGCTGCGGCCGAGGAACACCTCGCCCATCTCTTCCGAGTAGGTGAGCGGGCCGAGCTTGTCCGACAATCCCCACTTGGTCACCATATTGCGCGCCAGCTCCGTGGCGCGCTCGATGTCGTTGGACGCTCCGGTGGTGACCGCCTCGGGGCCGAAGATCAGCTCCTCCGCGACGCGCCCCCCGAACAGGGTCGCGATCGTGCTCTCCAGGCGCCGCTTCGACATGCTGTAGCGATCCTGCTCCGGCAGGAACTGGGTCACCCCCAGGGCCCGGCCCCGCGGGATGATGGTCACCTTGTACACCGGATCGTGCTCCGGCACCGTCATGCCGACGATCGCATGCCCGGCCTCGTGGAAGGCCGTCATGCGCTTTTCATCCTCGGTCATCACCATCGAGCGCCGCTCGGCGCCCATCATGATCTTGTCCTTGGCGCGTTCGAACTCCTCCATGCCGACGATGCGCTTGTTGGCGCGGGCGGCGAACAACGCCGCTTCGTTCACGAGATTGGCGAGGTCGGCACCCGAGAAACCGGGTGTGCCGCGCGCGATCAGCGCCGGCTTCACGTCATCGGCCAGAGGCACGCGGCGCATGTGCACGCGCAGGATCTGCTCGCGCCCACGCACGTCCGGCAGCGGGACCACCACCTGGCGGTCGAAACGCCCCGGACGCAGCAGCGCCGGGTCCAGCACGTCCGGGCGGTTGGTCGCCGCAATGACGATGATGCCTTCGTTGCCCTCGAATCCGTCCATCTCGACGAGTAGCTGATTGAGGGTCTGCTCGCGCTCGTCGTGTCCGCCGCCGAGGCCCGCGCCGCGGTGACGGCCCACCGCATCGATCTCGTCTATGAAGATGATGCACGGCGCATGTTTCTTGGCCTGCTCGAACATGTCGCGCACGCGCGAGGCGCCCACGCCGACGAACATCTCGACGAAATCAGAACCCGAGATGGTGAAGAAAGGCACCTTGGCCTCGCCGGCAATGGCCCGCGCGAGCAGTGTCTTGCCCGTGCCCGGCGAACCGACCATGAGCACGCCCTTGGGGATCTTGCCGCCGAGCTTCTGGAACTTCCCCGGGTCCTTCAGGAAGTCGACGATCTCCCCGACCTCCTGCTTGGCCTCGTCCACACCCGCGACGTCGGCAAAGGTGACGCTCACCTGGTCTTCGCCGAGCAGCCGTGCCCGGCTCTTGCCGAAGGACATCGCCCCTCGGCCGCCGGAGGCGCCCTGCATCTGCCTGAGCATGTACGCAAACACGAAAATCAGCACCAGCACCGGCAGCAGCTGGATGAACACCTGCTCGAGGAAACCCTCCTCCTTCGGCGCGCGGCCCGAGATATCGACGTTGTACTTCTCCAGCGTACCGATCAGGGCAGTGTAGTCGGTCTCCGGATTGAACGTCTTGAACTGCTTGTGGTTCTTCAACAGCCCATAGAGTTCGGTCCCCTGGAAGGTCACGGAGTCGACCTGGCTGGTCTGCACGTCCTTGAGGAACGTGGAATACGAAATCATCTCCGGCTGATTGGTGGTCGGCATGTAGCGGCTGAATACCGCCAGCAGCACCAGGACGATGACTACCCAGAGAATGATGTTCTTGGTCAGATCGTTCATTGCCTTTGCACGCTACACCAAGCGCTGGTGCTTAGCCAATAGATCGGAATTCCCTGGCCAGAAGATAGACCTCTGGGCTGCGTGCCCGGGAAGCGGCGGGCTTGACCAGCTTCACCTTGGCGAAACGGCTCCGGGCATCGCGCAGCAGCGTATCGAATCCTGCGCCCTGAAACACCTTGATCAGGGCGCCGCCACCGTCCTTCAAGGCCCGCTCGGACATATCGAGCGCCAGCTCCGCCAGGTACATCGCGCGAGGCTGGTCGATGGCATCGATGCCGCTGAGAGAGGGGGCCATGTCCGAGAACACCCAATCCACCTGCCGTCCGGGCACCAGCGCCAGGATACGCTCGAAGACGTCCTGCTCCCGGAAGTCCCCATGAACGAACTCCACCGCCTCGAGCGGCTCGATGGCCAGGATATCGGTTGCGATCACGCGACCGCTGCGGCCGAGACGGCGGCGCAAATACTGGCTCCATGCCCCGGGAGCGGCGCCCAGATCGAGGCAGATTGCCCCAGGATTGAGCATTTTCTCGCGCAAGTCGATTTCCTGCAGCTTGAAGACCGCTCGCGACCGCCAGCCCTGCGCCTGCGCGCGCTGCACGAACGGATCGGAAAAGTGTTCCTGCAGCCAGCGGCCGCTGCTCTTGGACCGTTTAGCCATCTGCCCAGTACAATCTCACCAATGTCTACCACCCCGACCCTGACCGATCGCCAGCGCCGCTATCTGCGCGGCCTGGCTCATCCGCTGAAGCCGGTGGTGCGGCTCGGCAACGCCGGCCTCACCGAACCGGTCGCTCTGGAAACCGACCGGGCGCTCAACGATCATGAACTGATCAAGGTCAGAGCTCCGGGCGGCGGGCGCGAGGCCCGTGATGCGCTGTTCGCCAAACTCTCGCAGCGTACGGCCAGCGCGTTGGTGCATCGCATCGGCAACGTGGCGGTCCTCTACCGGCCGCGGGCAAAGCTTCCCGGGATCATCATCCCCGACGAATGACCTCTCACCACCGATCCTGTATTCCGACAGCCGGACCGGTCGCGCCTCGCCTGCCCGCAGCGGGAGAATGCCGGATTACTCGAAGCGGACTTCGACGATCTCGTAGGAGCGCACCCCGCCGGGGGCTGCCACGTCCACCACGTCACCTTCGGACTTGCCGACGAGCGCACGCGCGATCGGTGAGCTGATCGAGATCCGGCCGGCGCTGATGTCGGCCTCATCCTCCCCGGCCACCTGGTAGACCACGCGGTTCCCGTCCTCGTCCTCGAGTTCGACCACCGCGCCGAAAACCACCCTGCCGTTATTGGCGAGCTTGCTCGGATCGATGACCTCGGCGTTGGCGAGCTTGCCTTCGATCTCGCGGATCCGCCCCTCGATGAAGCTCTGCTGCTCGCGGGCCGCGTGATACTCGGCGTTCTCGGACAGGTCACCATGGCTGCGTGCCTCGGCGATCGCCTTGATGACGTTCGGGCGGGCCTCGCTCTTGAGGCGCTTGAGCTCGGCGCGCAGCGCTTCCGCGCCGCGCAAGGTCATGGGAGTACGTTTCATGCTAACGCTTCTTGATGCAGATCCTGCAGGCGATTCACCTCGACCTCATCCAGATGATCGAGGGCCTCGCACATGGCGAGTCCCGCTGCCAGCGTGGTGTAGTAGGTCACCCGATGATGCACCGCCTCACGCCGGATGGAGTTCGACTCGCGGATCGCGAGCTTGCCCTCGGTCGTGTTGACGATGAGATCGATCTCGTCGTTCTTGATCATATCCACGATGTGCGGCCGGCCGTCGCGCACCTTGTTGAC